>DAOSWS010000009.1 GCA_035593605.1 Thermoanaerobaculia bacterium
TAACCCAAGTGCGGTACTGAAAATCTCCTTCGTCTCTATGTGGGCCTCTCTTTTCTTTCAGATAACCCACATTCTACACTCGCTACCCACTCATTTCAGCGAGGAACCGAGTTTTTTAAGGGCCGAGCAATCCCATTTCCTTCAGGTTGCGGCGAAAGCGGTCTTCGTCTAAAAATCCCTGGGGAACATAGGCCACAAAGGAAACCGATTTGGTGACGCCGGATACGGAGGCCCGTTTTGAATCGGTGATCGGTGTGCTGTACGGACCCTGTCGATCCTCCAGAAGAATCTTTCCTTCCAGGTGAATCGGACCCCTGAGGCTCACCATCTCTTCTCCCGGGGCACCGATTCGGAGCTGTACCGGAGGCTCGATCTTTACAAGGTCAGCGACACAGCAGGGAACTTCCCAGAGGAGGGAGAGAAGGTTGGAAAGATCCACCGCGGGGTGGACCCGGGGAAAGGGATCCCCCCGAAGTATCCGTCTCGCCAGAGCTTCAAAGGAAGGGCGATACTTTGTGGGATCGGTCCCGGCTTCCCGAAATCGCGCTCGAACAGCAGAAGCAACGGGAGAATCGGTCAAAGGCTTGTCAGAAAACCGGTTTCCGAGATCGTTGAGAACGTTTAGGATCCTGTCCTCTGAGACCACGGGAAGTCCGGTCAATGTCCAGGTCTGAAAGAAGAGCTGCCACCCCGAAACCAGTAATGTACAGTCCATGGAGCCATTGTATCAAAGGAGAAGATCAGGTAAAAAACGATTCCGGCGCTTAACTTTTTACAGATGGCTATCCCGTGATGCCCCATCCGTAGACCTCACAACAAAGACAGAGTCTCATGACCATTTGTGTCCGGACTAGGGTATACTATCATCCATGAAACGAACCTTCATTGATCTGTCCGGAAAAAAGGCCCTGATCACCGGTGGAAGCCGGGGTATCGGCCGTTCAATTGCCATTGCCCTGGCAGAGGCAGGCTGTGATGTAGCCATCAACTTCTTTCGGCACCGGGAGGCCGCAGAGGAGGTTGCGAAAGAAATCGAGGCCCTGGGACGCACGGCCCTCATCTTGAAGGCCAACGTTGCTCAGGAAGATCACGTTCACCGCATGTTCGAGGAGATGAAATCTGTCTGGGGCCAGATTGACATTCTGGTATCCAATGCGGCCTCCGGCGTACTGAAACCTATTACGGAACTCACCTTTCATCACTGGCAGTGGACGATGAACATCAATGCCGCCTCCCTTCTCCATCTCATCCAGCACTCCATTCCGCTGATGAAGGAAGGAGGGATCGTAATCGCCGTCTCTTCTCTGGGTGCAATCCGGGCCATTCCCAACTACACCTTTGTCGGCGCTTCCAAGGCAGCCCTGGAGTCCCTCGTGCGCCATCTTACCGTGGAACTCGCTCCCCGCGGAATTCGGGTGAACTGCATTTCGGCAGGCACCGTCGAAACCGACGCGCTCCGTCACTTCCCGAACCGGGATGCAATTCTGGATGAATCCCTTGAGCGGACCCCCAGCGGCCGATTGACGACACCCGAGGACGTAGCCGACGTGGCCCTCTTTCTATGTTCACCCCTGGCCTCTCAGATTCATGGACAAACCCTGATTGTCGACGGAGGCTACAGCATCGTTGCCTGAAATTGACAGCGACCTGTCCCCCTGATAGCATAGGATAAATCGTGCACGTTACTACAAGGAGGAAACGAATGCGTAAATTTGTCTTGTTTGCGATGATGGCCCTGATGATGATCTTCGCCGTCGCGGCTCTTGCCGGAGAAAAACCAAGTATCGGCGTTCTTCGGTTCACCAACCATGCCCACTGTTACTGGTGGGGCAGCGGGGTCGGGGACGAGCTTTCTGACATGCTGGCCTCTGAGCTGGCTTCCAAGAAGGTCTTCAGCGTTCTGGAACGCAAGGAGATCTCTGCGGTTCTCGGTGAACAGGATCTGGGTGCTTCCGGAAGGATCGATCCGTCCACCCGGGCCAAGATCGGCAAGATCAAGGGAGCCCAGTATCTCGTGGCCGCATCAGTTTCCGCTTATGAAGAGAATACCAAGGGCGGCGGCGGAGGAATCTCCTTTGGAGGGATCTCTGTTGGAGGAAAGAAGGATAAGGCTTACATCGCGGTCGATCTCAAAATTATCGACACGACTACCGGGGAAATCGTGGATACCCGCACGGTGGAAGCTACCTCCAAGTCCGGCGGTTTGAACCTTGGACTGTACAAGTGGGGTGTGGGCAGCCACCTGGAACAACATTCAAAGACACCGGTAGGAAAAGCAATTCGAGCCTGCGTGATCGAAATCGCCGACTACCTGGAATGTTCGATGATCAAGGGGAAAGACAGCTCCTGCATGAAGGAATACGACGCCAAGGAACAGAAACGCAGGGAAAAGACCAAGTCAGCTATCGATCTCGAATAACCATTTCCAATTCAGATAAATAAAAGGCCGGGATTTAATTATCCCGGCCTTTTTTTGTTCCAGGTCCGGTTCGAATCAGGATTCACTCTCCGATAATCCGGATGGTTCATTCGATTTTCTCTTCCCGGGCAAAAGACCCACGACTCCTCCGACGATCATCATCAGGGTTCCCAGCCACACAAGGGAAATAAAGGGGACGCGGGTAAATTCGATGACTGTCTTTCCTCCGGTCTGAATTCCTGCGGAATCCGAAGTGGCCAGAATAACGCTCCCGGAGGTTGCCTCAATCCGCTGCAGCCGGGCACGCACATCGGAACCAGGGATATGAATTTCCGGGGTTTCCGGTGCCTTTCCGGGAACCATCCGGTATTCCAGAACCAGCGGCGGATCGTTCCTGCCATTCACGGAGAAAAGAGCCTGGACAACCATGCCTTCCCCCATCTGATGCTGCTCGTTGAGCTTGAATCCGAGAAAAGTCAGGGAAGATCCTCCGATCTCCCGCGCCTCTCCCTTGGAAAGAATGATCAGACTTGAATCCTCCGGAGGCGTGTACTCATGGCTGGCATAGTACTCATCTCTCAAAAGGCCGACTTTGATGTACGGATTGGCCACGATCTGTTCGGTCTTTTGATTGAACCAGAGCTCCGGCATTGCGGTGTAGGTCGAGCCACCGCGGCTCACATCCAGGATGACAGCGGAGTGACGTTTTCCCGGCGGGGTCGTAAAGTCTTTGAACGTGAAGGTGTAGTCTCCCACCTGCCTTGGCTGGTTCTGGACCAGGGATACCTTGGTCAGCTCGTCGTATCCCGTGGCGTAGACCGAGCCCAGGATGAAGAGGCCAATTCCGGCGTGGATCAGGCCGACCGACCAGCGGGCCGGGTTCATCAGCTGGGCAGCAATGGTCGAGATTGAGACGGCCACGAGGAGTAAATGGACCGGATTATGGACCCCGAAGACGTACGAAAGAACCACGACCAGGAGGGTCAGAAGCGATACCGGGATGGCGATCTTCTTTTTCCACGCAAAAAAGGTGAAGATGAGAAGAAGGAAAAGATAGACCGGAACCTGGGTGTTGACATAGAAGGGAATCCCGACCTGGGAAGGATTCGAGAAAAAGGGCAGTCGGGTAATGAGAGGGGATGAAGTGCCCAGGATGATCAGGATCCCCGACATGACGAGAAGAACCAGAGAAGCTCCGAGAAGCGCCATGGGGCTCAGGAGGCCCTTCACACGAACACCTTCCGGGAAGATCCTGATCCGGGCAAAGAAGAGCACCATGCTTCCCAGGAGAAAAATGGCCAAAAAGAGAACCAGCCAGGCTGTAATCCCCAGATCCACAAAGGAATGGACGGAAAAATCACCCAGGATGCCCGATCGTGTCAGAAAGGTTCCGTAGATAATAAAGAGAAAGGAAAAGATGGCCAGGACGGCGTTGGTTTTATAGAATCCCCTGTACCGGCGTTGAATGACGATTCCGTGCAGAAGCGCGGTTCCGAAAAGCCAGGGTACGAGAGAAGCGTTTTCGACAGGATCCCACCCCCAGTAGCCTCCCCATCCCAGGGTTTCGTAAGCCCAGTATCCGCCCAGAATGATGCCGACGCCGAGGCTCAGCCATGCGAAGACGAGCCACTTGTACGACACCTCGGCCCAGTGGGTGATATCCCGCTTCCACATCGCGGCCATGATGAAGGCGAAGGGAAGACCAAAGGCTGCGTATCCCAGGAACATGATGGGAGGATGGATCGCCATCCAGGGATTTTGAAGGAGAGGATTCAGGCCGCCTCCATCCAGTGGAGGATTGGGAAGCAGGCGAAACGGATTTTGTTTCACCAGAAGAACCAGCAGAGCCACAAGGATTGAGTTGTAGAAGACCATGACCGGCCTCTGCCACTCCCACTCGATGGAGAAAAGAAAGAGCCCGACTCCGCAGGCCATGAGGGCCCAGAGGAGAAAGCTCCCTTCCTGTCCCGCCCAGAAAGAGGATATGGTGTAAATGAAAGGAAGGTCCGAAGATGAATAGGCCGTTACATAGGCCAGCCGAAAATCCCTTGTCAGAAAGTGGTAAAAGAGGAGGATGGAAGGAACCGTCACAAAGAGAGTCGTGGTTAGATATCCAATCCGGGACCACTCTTTGCGGTCTGTCAGGTATGCAACCAACGTCAGGATCTGGAGAGCAAGGGCAAACCAGAGAAGATAACCGCCTAGTGTCATTACTGTTTCCTCCCGTATTCTCGTTCCGTTCCGCTCCCCTCATACTTGGAGGGACATTTCACGAGCAGCTTATCTGCCTGAAAAACCTTGCCGTCATAGGCGCCGATCGCCACGATAAAGGTCGCTTCTTCAAAATTAGCCGGACGGCTTCCTGAATAAGCTACAGGTAACAGATCTGTTCCGTCCTTTTCAATCATGGTGAAAAGGAGGGTCTGGGATCCTTCGTCATAGCGAACGGACCCCGGCTCCAGGGATCCGGCAACCTGAACACCCCGGCCCGATTTTGCATCCTTGAAGGAAACATAGGGGGTCAGGGACTGGCGAAACATGACCAGGGCAAAAATCGTAAAGGCCAGGACCAGCAGAACGGCCAGGAAAATCCGTGTCTTCAACTCTGATCCTCCCGTTCAATTCGACGAACTTTACGATCGAGCCGCCAGATATAAAAAAAGAGCCCACCCCAGATTATTGCGTTCACCAGGGCTACATAAAACAGGCTGTGTGAATCATTCATGAGAACCTTCCTTTACGGAGATAAGGCGCTGGATCCGGCATTCCAGCCGGTAAAGCCAGACATAGAAAAGAGTAAAGCCACCCAGCGAAAACAGAAATGTGCCAAGAATTCTTCCCTGCATCTTGATCTTCGCCTCAACGTTAATCAAGGTGTCCGGATGCAGAGAGGTGTACATTCTTGGAATAACAAAGGTCAAAAAGATAGCCGGCACGATGGCAAAGGCCGCGTAAACCGCCGTGAGGTTGGCTCTTCTCCGTGGATCATCAATGGAGGAGCGAAGAACGAGATACGCAGCATAGACAAAGAGGAGGATCGTAATTGAGGTTTCCCGCGGATCCCAGTTCCAGTAGGAACCCCACATGATCTTTGCAAAAATCGCTCCCGTCACGGTGGCCAGAATGGAATAGAAAAAACCCTGCCGAGCGGCTACGGAACTTTTCAAGTCGGATTCATCCTGTCCGGTTCGAAGATATTGCACGGCATGAAAGGCTGCGACCAGAAAGGAAAGTACTGCAACCCAGGCCATGGGCACGTGAAAAAAGACGATCCTGGAAGATTCACCTATGAAACCCTCCGCCACCGGGGCAAAGAGAAATGCCATGAAACATATGGCCAGAATCCAGAGAAAGACGAGTATGTTCATTCGATCCACACCTTTTCAAAGAGAATGAGAGAGAGAACAAACATGGCACCGGCGAACGAACCGATCACGCTGATCGAGCGCAGGAATTCCATGGATGAGATGCCGGTGGCGGCCTTGCTCGTGCCCTCAATGGCCACGAGCAGGAGAGGAATAATGATGGGAAAGGACAGGATGGAAAAGAGAGCCCCTTTCATCCGGGCTTTGGCCACCATTGCGGCGATGAGCGTAACGCCCGTCGTCATACCGAGAATGCCAAAGAAAACTTCCGCGGCAAAGTAGAGCGGAGAGGCGATGGAAAACTCCATCAGAACAATATAAAGGGGGGTAACAACCGCCCCCATCATTCCCATCAGACAGAGATTAAACAAAAATTTTCCCAGAAAAACCGCGGATGATCGAGCCGCAAGCTGGAGTCCCGGAGCCGTTGAGGTCTCCTCCTCCTTCACAAAGACACGATCCAGACCGCTCATGCCGGAAAAAAAGACTATGATCCAGAGCCAGGCCGAGAGAATGGCAGGTTGGTCCAGAGTTCGGATCTTGTATGGACCCACAACAAAGCTCACCAGAAAAAGCACGGTCAGAGAGAAGAGAAAGATCGCGTTCAGGGCCACTTTGGTCCTGAACTCACTCACCAGATCCTTGTTCAGGATGGCGAGAACTTCATTGACCAAGGAAGAGTTCTTGGGTTCCATACGCAAATTCTCGTGTGTCGTTGGTTGCGAGAATGACAACACCTCGAGCCTTTTGGGCTTCAATGATCCGACCGACGACATCCATCCCCTCATCGTCCAGGTTCGATCCCGGTTCGTCCAGATAGAGAATCGGAGGCTCATGGAATGTGGCAAGCAGTAGCTTCAGCCGCTGTTTCATTCCGGATGAATAGACTTTGACCCACCGATGACGGGAAGTCTCCAGTCCCACGGAACGGAGAAGCTCCTGCAGAGTTTTCTCATCTCGATCAACTCCCCTGAGCTTTGAAAAGAAGGCCATGGTTTCCATTCCGGTCAGTTCCTCGTACAATCGCATTTCGGGGGTACACATGCCGATCCGGTGAAACAGCTTCCGAGGAGGGCACTCTTTTCCCTGCCATCGAACTGCGACTTGACCCTCCTGCGGGCGCATAAATCCCGACAGGATGCGGAGAAGTGTACTCTTCCCCGATCCGTTCGGCCCCCTGACGAGGAGAACGTCTCCGGATGGAACCTGCAGATCCAGGGCAGAAAAGAGGCGGGTGCGTCCGAAGGCCTGACCCAGTCCTTCTGCGACAAGTTGAAGATCAGCCATGAAGCTCCTTGAGAAGGTTTTCGGCCTCAAAGTGACCCGGCTGGATTTTGACCGTCTCCTGGAGGTGGCGGATCGCCCGACTTTTCATTCCAGCTCTAAGATAAAGTTTCGCCAGCATAAAATGAACATCGGCATTGGCGGGATCAAGGTTCAGGGACTGGAGAAGGTTGGCTTCTGCCTCCTTGAGCCTTTTGGAATCCTGCATGAGGCATTGGCCAAGAAGCCGGTAAGTTTCAGCCGTTTTCCCACCCAGGTAGAGAACTTCATTCAACTTCTGAATCGCCTGGGATAAATGGGAATCCGCAATGGCTTTTCGCACATCCCGCATAATTGCCATAACCTTATCTTCAGGCCTCAGTGTCGGATCAGCCATACGGTTGATTTTCAGATCATAGGCCTTTCGTTCCTCTGGATCAAAAAGAATCTGGTAGGCCTGGTTGATGGCGGCAAAGTACATCTCGACCATATCCTTAACGATGGGATAACGCTCGGAACCGGTAAACCGGTCGGGGTGGTACTTGCGGGCAAATTCATAATATTTTTTTCGAATGTCGTCCTGCGATGCCTGGAGCGTAAGATCCAGGATTTCATAACAGGTCTGTTTCTTTGCCTTCTCTGCCCGCTCAACTACTTCATCAATCGGATCAAAGGTAAAGATACGCAGTACGCCTGAAATGTAAAGCTGGCAAATCGTGCGATCCTTCTGTTTTTCCGGAGGTGGAAGCAGCGAATAGAGATGCCTCACCTCCAGTTGTTTGTCCTGAATCTGATCCAGAAGGTAGTATTGGTCCGGTGTAAGAGGCAGTGTCTGAATATCTGGAACGGTACTTTGAACCAGATCGGTATCTTTCCAGGGTAGAGGGGAGGGCGGTTCAAATTCCTTTACAAGATTCACCGAGTGAAGGACCATTCTGGGAACATGGACCGGAAAGGTCAGATCTTTGGAAAGTTTCGATTCTACAGGGAAAAACTCCCAGGTACCATTCCAGTCAAATGTCGTGGACCCTAAAAATTCCTGATGCTCGAGGAGTGCAGAGTTTAACCCTTCAGCACTCAGGGCGCCAACGGCCACAAGACAGTGACCGATTCTCTTTCCCGAGGAAAAGAAGAGCCGGGTTGCGGCCTGGAACTGGTTCGGGGTGATTTTCCCTTTCTGGACCAGGTAGCTTCCCAGATGCTCTCCATCAATGTTGGTCGTGATGAGAAAGAGAATACCCCTCTGAAAGTGAAAGCGGTGTTCCCGAAACTCTTCCTTGCAGATAAGAATACCGTTCAGTTTTAACCTCTGGGTTTTGATGATGAATCGCCCCAGATCGACGTGGGTAATCGTGCCCTGATCGGCAGCGCGGACCTTCGAATCACGCGGGTTAAAGAGATGGACGGCTTCAGAAAACCGCATGATCTTGACCACATCATCCCACTTTGTTGAGATGACAATATCCGCCAGGGGTGATTTTCGGTCCTGATCCGTATAGTCAATAATGCGGGTCCCGCTCTTTCGCCAGGATTTCAGAACTTCGGTGTTGGATTCATCCAGTTCAACAATTGAGGTCAGGACGGCAAACGGCTGCTCATCCACACTCCGTACATTGGGGTGAAAACGGAGACTGGACTGCCGGAGCGCCGCAGGAAGATCCTGCGGTTTAAGTCCCAGAGCGATAACCGACGAAGCCATAAACTATTAGTTTACCCTGCCCCATCCGCCGGGTCAACGTCGATTTCCCCTGCGAAGGTCCATCGGTGCGCCGGACGGAATCCCCCAAGGTCCCGCTTTTCTCCATGGACGGTGAACTCCAAGCATCGCATCCAGTAGTCGTAAGCCCGGCCATCCTTACGGTGGATGGCTGCATCCAGGAAATAGTTCCCCGGTGTCAGAGCGGCTCCTTCAACCTTGAATTCGACACATCCTTCACCCTCCCAGGGCAGAAATTGAATTCCATCGATTAAGGTATTGGTCCCATATACAATTTCCCCCTCTCTCCGCCGGATGGCAATCCCGAAGACAACATCATCGAGAGAACGATGAGCCTGTGCATACAATCGAATGGTGAACTCCTTGCGATTGGAAGGCAAAAGGGAAGATTCTCTCCCCTCCTCCCCGATCAGGCTGATTTGTGTCAGGCTGGCCTCTCCGGTTCCGTTGCGAAGGTCCTCTGAAGAATCGGTACTCTTTCCCACGGCTTCCCGGTAGGCTCGGACAACGTCGTGGGGAGAGCCGATTTTCATAATCTTCCCCTTGTCCAGCCATACCACCCGTTGACACAGCTTTGTAATCAGGTCGAGATCGTGGGAAACAAAGAGAATGGTGACACCGCGGGCCTGAAGAGAGAGAATCCGCTCGATGCACTTTCGGGAGAAGGCCTCGTCCCCCACAGCCAGAACCTCGTCCACGAGAAGGATATCTGCATCAACGTGAACAGCGACAGAAAAACCGAGCCGGACGTACATTCCTGAGGAATAAGCTTTCACGGGCTCTTCCATAAAGGCTTCAAGTTCGGCAAAACGAACAATATCATCCATCCGCTTCCGGATTTCCTTCCGGGAAAGGCCTAGCATCACCCCATTAATGAGAACATTATCCCGACCTGAAATCTCGGGATGAAACCCTGCTCCCAGTTCAATCAGGGCAGCAATCCGTCCCTGCGCGGCTGCAGACCCGGAGTTGGGAGTCAAAATTCCGGCCACGACCTTGAGGAGTGTACTTTTCCCGGACCCGTTTCGTCCGATGACCCCAACCATTTCACCCTTCTGAACCGTTATGCTGACATCATCCAGAGCCAGAAGGTGCTCCGAGGGCTGGAAAGTTCCCCGCAGCTGTCCACTGAGCAGGGCTCCCTTGAAGCTCTGCCAACGGTATCGTCCCCACCGGCGGTAATATTTCACCAGCCGCTCGACAACGATGGAGTAATCGCTCATGCTTCCTCCATCAAGGTTTCCTTCAACCGTTCAAAGAGGAAAACACCCACCAGGAGAGAGACAAGGCTGACAACCATGGCAGCGGCAAGGTCGGTCCAGCGGGGAAACCGATGAAAAAAGGAGAGATCCTGATAGACGATGAAGAGCGGCGTGGCAGGATTGAGATGAATCAGCCGTCTCAGCAGAGGGTACTGGATCATATCCAGAGGATAGATAATGGGTGTTGCAAAAAACCATAAGGTGATCAGGTTCTGCATGAGGTCGCGAAGATCACGAAAGTGGACCGAAAGAGCGGACAGAGTGAGAGCAATTCCCGTTGTGAATAGAAACTGCAGAAGCAGTGGAACGGGGAGAAGAAAAATTTCAGGTCCGAGATTCCCCGTCCATAGAAGGGCTCCAACCAGAATCGGAAGGGCCAGAACAAAGTGAACGCCGTGGCTTACCACTTTGGTAATGGGAAGAATTTCGGTGGGGAAGAGAACTTTTTTGATCAGCTGGGCGTTATCCGGCAGGACGATCGTGGATTCAAGCAGGCTTCCGGAAAACCAGGTCCACGGAAGCAGACCACAGAACAGAAACATGGCATAGGGACGAATCCCCTCCATCCTTGGCTGAAAGATCGTGGAAAAGACAACCGTGTAGATCGTTAGGAGCAGGAGAGGATTAATAAGCGACCAGAAGTAACCGAGAAGGGTTCCCCGGTAACGTGCCTGCAATTCCCTTCCCACGAGCGTAAGGATCAGCTCCCGGTACCGGATAAGATTATGAATGAAGTGAATCAATGAAGCTCAGTTCTGCCCCGACCTCAGCCGCTCAATCTCTTTTAGAATTCGATCCCGTTCATTCTTACGATATTCCATGTAATCGACTTCCTGCCCCTGGGTGTACCAGTAGATTCTTGGAAATTTGTTTACATCTCCGTAGGTATTGAAGACGACAGGACCGGTCACACCGGTAAATCCCTGAAGACCCTTCAGGCCCTTGTAGACATCCTCGGGATAGGTGCCACTCTGAGAGATGGCAGTCGCAAGCACGAGAAAGGAGTCAAAACCATAGGCCGCGAAAACATCGGGCATCTTTCCAAACTGTTCTTCGTATTTTTTAGTGAAGACATCAACGATATGGCTCTTTTCACCACCATCCTGCCCCGTTTCAAAGGGCGGTTTACAATAATAGATGTTCTCCGCAGACTCTCCCGCTCTGGCAAAGGCTCCGGGGGTATTGATGGCCGATGTCGTGAGAACCGTACCCTTATACCTGACCGCTTTGAGGTCCTGCAGAACCCGGATCGTAATGTCCGAGTAGGCAGCGATGAAGACCGCGTCCGGGTTGAGCGCCAGAGCTTCTGAAATGGGATCGGAAAAACTCTCGGCATCTGTCGGCAGAACGATCTTCTGAGCATTCAGGATGCCCAGCTTTTTCAGCTCGAGCGCATAGTTCTCCGCCACCCCGTCCCCATATTCGTTATTCTGGTACAGAATGGCGATCTTCGTGGCACCCACGATCTCAGCTGTATGTTTGGCCATACGAATGACTTCCTGCTGATCCGACGGGTAGATTCTGAAAAAGTAGGGATTGATCCCGGACAGCTTCGCATGCGAAGCCGTGGGGCTCAGAAGCACCCGGGTTCGCTTGGCTGCGATTTCCGCCATTTTGAAGGCTTCGGAAGAGGTGACACCTCCGATCACCGCAAGGGCCCCCTCCTTGATCACATCGTTCATCAGCTCCGCTGCAGCGTCGGGCTGGGATTTGGTATCTCGATAGATCACTCGAAAACGATAGGGATAATCCTGACTGGATTTCACGTAGGCTTCAGCCACCATGATTCCTTCTTTTACGGCCTGACCGTAGAGCGCTGCTTCTCCGGATTCGGGAAGAATCGCACCGATCACGATCTCTTTGGGCTTACAACCGAGCGTTACAAGCATGGAAATGACAAAACTAGCGATCACGAGACGTTTCATGACCTTACCCCCTGCGATATGGCTTGCAATCATTCTTTGATTTGACCCGATAATTATAAAGGATGGGAAGAGCGGATACAACCGGGAGCTGATCCCTCAGGACCAGTTTACGGGAACACGCACAATCTGTCCATCCCTTTCAGGAAAGAGAAGATAGCCGTGGTCCCGCCCGTAGAGATAGAGATCCCGCGTAATCCGAACATCTTCCTTGCAATAGTGGATCAGGTCATCCCATCGGCCTTCCCGGTACCAGCGAAGGGCTTCCAGGCCGTCCCCCGCCTTGGACTCTCCCAGGGTTGCCCCGGCAAGCTTGTTCAGGGAGGGCCGAAACCCGAGAGGTTTTTTTGCTTCTCCCATAAGATCGAGAGTCTTGAATCTTGGAGCAGGAACGGGTAAATAGGGACCGAGAACAGGGATATCAAAACCATCCACATTGAATCCGATTAAGAGTGATGCCCTGAGTAAGTGGCGAACCAGGCCCTCGATCTCGTCATCCCGGTAAACATGGTAGGTGTCATCCGAGAAGTCATAGACGACACCCAGTGAGATACCCAGATCCTGCATCCTGTCCCTTCCGCCCACTTCCGCAAAAGATCGTTTGGTTTCAAGATCGAAGACAACTCTGGGCAGGGGAGCGAGATTCATCTGACCCATTCAATCACCTCCTCCAGTGAATGGACGACAGGAACCCGTCCGTTTCCGAGCCCCTTTCTGTCCAGCAGGAGGGCCTGAAACCCTGCACCGACAGCCCCCATATAATCGTCATGAAGGCTGTCGCCGATGTGGAGACATTGAGTGGGGGTTACATCGAAGGCTCGAGCAGCCATTAGAAAGATTTCCTTTGCCGGTTTTGCGACCCCGACCATACTGGAAATCAGGATCACCTGGAAAAACCGCGTTAGATCGAGGGAGTCCAGAATCGATTTCAGGCTTGAATCCCAGTTCGAAATAATTCCCAGAGAGAGGCCGTTTCGGGAAAGTATTTCCAGTGTATGTTCTGCTGCCGGATATCGTTCCCACGTTTCCGGTCGACGGAAGATCTCATAGAGATCGTTAAAACAACCATCGGGATCCCGTACGGTGCCGAATGCCTTCATGACCGAATGAACGAAATCCTGCCAGAACACCCTTTCCCCGCCGGGATAGTAGGTAAACTTATCCATACCCACTTCAAACCTTGCGTTAAAAGCGGACCAGGTAGCTTCAAAGACTTTTTCGACTTCTTCCTCACGCACATTCAGTCCCCACTTCCTGAAGGTGCGGGCATAGATGGTGGATGCGGATTCGACCGGCTTCAGCAGCGTATTGCCCGCATCAAAGAAAATGACGCGGACCCGGGTGGAGTCGGAGAGTTCAGATGGGGAAGAAACCTGTACCATGCGTGTATGGGTAACAAGTCCGCGGGGTCGAGTATTCCGGTTTGCATCCGAGAATAAGGATCAAAGGGGAAACCTGAGGTAATACCCCCTCTGTCCATGCCGCACGGTGAGAACCACAATGGGATCGTTCACCAGCTTAGCCATGGCCGCATTGACTTCTTCCCTTGTTTCCACTCGGACTCCGTTAATTCCGGTCAGCAGATCTCCGGATTCGATGCCGTACCGATCGGCATATGACCCTTTCACTACATCTGAAATCACAAGCCCGACCCGAAAGGATTCCTTGATCTGTATTCCCACGCTGGTTTCCAGTAATGTCTCACCGAGATCTGCTGGAGGCTCGGATAGCTCCAGGATCCGCTCCAGGCTCTTATTTCCCCTGCGCAGACTGATGGAGAGCTTACTGCCGGGTAGAGAGGAGCTGAGAGCTGTAAACCAGTCCTCAGGGCGCCGTACGGTCTGCCCGTTGACCTTTTCAAGGATGTCACCCGGTTTCAGGCCGGCTCGCTCCGCGGGAGATCCGGCATAAATCCGTTCAACCAGAACTGTTTCTCTCGAGCCTGGTCGCCTTTCCGATTCCCCCTTTCCGGCCGATTCGACCTTGAGTCCCGTCCAGATCGGACGAACTTCCCCATACTGGATCAGGTCTTTGACTACACGCTTGACTCGATCTACCGGAATGGCAAATCCGATGCCTTCTGCACCTGAAATGATTGCCGTATTAATACCGATCACTTCCCCCAGAATATTCACCAGAGGTCCACCGGAATTTCCCGGATTGATCGCAGCATCGGTCTGAATGAAATCGGAATAGACCTGTCCGTCTTCATTTTTCACTGTTCGGTTCAGTGCCGATACAACACCTGTGGTGACTGTGTGACTTAATCCAAAGGGGTTTCCCATGGCAATTACGGGTTCTCCGATCATGAGATCCGAGGAAGTACCCAGCTTTGCCGGTGGAATATCGGTATTCCAACCCGAAAGTTTCAATAGGGCGATATCCGAGGGAACATCCACCCCCAGAACTTCTGCTTTGTATTCCTTTCCATCCGTTGTTGTGATGAAGATGGAATCGGCTCCCTGGATAACATGGGCATTGGTGACGACCGTTCCGCTGCCGGTCACCACGACGCCCGTTCCAAGGGATTCTGAGGTATGCTGCCGCTCATATCCCGGGAGCCGGTCAAAAAAGAAGAGATCATAGAAGGGAGAAACCCGCTGAGTCACAATGGTCTCCGCGGCAATGTTCACGACGGATGGGCTTACCGATTCCACAACCTGGACAACCGCATCCCTTCGGACAAACGGGTTGTCCGCCATCATGGGAATGGCAATCAGCATCATAATCAAGAAGTATCGGATCGTTTTCATGATCAGACCTCCTGGGGTCGAGGTTCTCCGGGGTTCACGGTCAGGCCCTCTCCGTTTTCAGACCGGTCAATGCGCAAATTCTCTCCTTCCCGGATAGAACCATCAATTATGGAACGGGCCAGAATGTCCATCAATTCCCTCTGAATCAGCCGTTTCAATGGCCGAGCCCCGAAGTGGGGATCAAATCCACGATCGGCAAGATAGTCTCTGGCAGATTCCGTAATCTCTATATGAATACGCCTTTCCTCGATAAGCCGTTGGATTCGTTCAAGCTGAAGATCCACGATCTTCCGGATATCTTCCCGCTCCAGGGCGCCAAAGATGATCACGTCATCCAGGCGGTTCAGGAACTCCGGCTTAAAGGTTCGATAGAGCGTGTCGCGGATATGCCGTTCGATGGCCTCCCTCTGTCCCGAATGATCCAGGATAAATTGGGACCCGATGTTCGATGTCAGAATGACCAGGGCGTTTTTAAAGTGCACGGTCCTTCCCTTCCCATCGGTAAGACGCCCGTCATCCATGATCTGTAGAAGAACGTCAAAGACCTCTGGATGCGCTTTTTCAATTTCGTCAAAGAGGATGACCGCATAGGGCCGGCGACGAACCGCTTCTGTCAATATTCCCCCCTCATCGTACCCCACATAGCCCGGCGGGGCTCCAATCAGTCGAGCCACCGAGTGTTTTTCCATATATTCCGACATGTCCAGCCGGACCATGGCAGCTTCGTCGTTGAACAGAAACTCGGCCAGTGCCCGGGCCAGTTCGGTCTTACCTACACCCGTAGGCCCCAGAAAAAGAAAGGAACCAACGGGGCGATTTGGATCGTTTAACCCCGCACGGGCGCGTCGAACGGCGTCCGAAACAGCACGGACTGCCTCATCCTGACCCACGACTCTCCGGTGCAGCGTTGCTTCCATGTCCAGAAGTTTCCGGCTTTCCTGCTCCAGCATCTTTTGCAGGGGAATCCCCGTCCACCGGGAAACGACGTCGGCAATATCCTCTCCATCGACGGAATCACTCAGGAAGGAACTCTCTTCCTGGATGGAGTCGAGCCTGGCGTTAGCGTCCTCCAGCTCACGATTGAAACGCGTGAGTTCACCATATCGAAGTTCTGCAGCCCGCTCCAGAGCGCCCTCCCGTTCAGCAATTTGCGCCTGGTTTCGCGTATCTTCGATCTTCTGCTTGAGATCCTGGATCTTCTGAATCATCTCCTTTTCCCGCTGCCACGATGCGGTCTGGGTCAGAAGATCTTCCTTCAAATCAGCGATTTTCCTTTCAATCTCCTCTCTTCGATGGGTGGCCTCCTTCCCCGTCTCCTTCTTCAATGCCTCTCGCTCGACCTCCAGCTGAATGACCTTTCTCTGAATTTCATCGATGGATTCGGGAAGGGAGTCGATCTGCATTCGCAGCCGGGCCGCGGCTTCATCGACGAGGTCGATGGCCTTATCCGGAAGAAACCGCTCAGGAATGTAACGCTGTGAGAGCGTTGCCGCCGCAATGATGGCCGAATCGGTAATCTTCACACCATGGTGGATTTCATACCTCTCCTTTAATCCCCGCAGAATCGATATCGTATCCTCCACGGAGGGCTCATCAATATAGACCGGTTGAAATCTCCTTTCCAGAGCCGCATCCCTTTCAATATGTTTCTGGTATTCGTTCAGCGTCGTTGCCCCGATCGCCCGTAATTCTCCGCGCGCCAGAGCCGGCTTTAACATATTGGACGCATCCATGGACCCCTCCGCACTCCCCGCTCCGACCAGGGTGTGGAGCTCATCGATGAAGAGCAGGACGCGACCCTCTGAGGACTGGATCTCCCGGATAACCGCCTTCAACCGCTCCTCAAACTCTCCCCGGTATTTGGATCCGGCCACCATGGCTCCCAGGTCCAGAGCCAGAAGGATACGGTTCTTCAGGTTCTCGGGAACGTCTCCGCGGGCAATCCGCTGCGCCAGCCCTTCGGCGACCGCCGTCTTTCCGACGCCGGGCTCACCGATCAGAACGGGATTGTTTTTCGTTCTTCGGCACAGAACCTGGATTACCCGCCGGATTTCGTCATCCCGCCCGATGACAGGGTCCAGTTTGGACCGGCGGGCCAGCTCGGTCAGATCCTGGGTATATTTCTTCAGGACATCAAAGGTGGCCTCGGGGTCCTGACTGGTGATTCGCTGATTTCCCCGTATGGTTTTCAAGGCTGCCAGGAGACCGGCTTCGGTTACACCGGACCGCGTAAGGGCCATGTGGACTCTGCACCGGGCAGACCTCGTCATGGCCAGAAGAACGTGCTCTCCGGAAAGATATTCGTCTTTTAATTCCGTGGCTACCTTTTTGGCGGCCTGTAAGACCGTTGTCAGTTCCTGGCCCATGTAGAGCTGTCCACCCTGAACCGATGGATGGTCATCCAGAAGACGATTCAGATCCCGAAGCAGCAAACCTCGATCCGCTCCCAGTCGGTCCAGAAGGGAAGGGACCACTCCTTCCTTCTGCAGAATCATCGCAATCAGGAGATGATCACTTCCGAGTTCCTGATGATTTCGCTCAGCGGCGACCTGCCGGGCACTTTCCATGGCTTCCTGCATTCGTACCGTAAATGTATCCCATTGCATGGGCTTCCTCCTAAAGGTTTCGTACACTACTATAATGGAATCTATGTTAACTCTTGTCAAGTTTATGAATTTTATATAATACACATATTTTATATTATACATATAAGATCACAACGGGCTCCGGGAAATCCACGGTCAATCTCTCTCACTGACAGCGATGCTCCTTCGTCCCGAATGGATCCATCTGTCCCCATTGACAAAATGAAATTTCTGCATAATGTAATGCTATGCCGATAATAACCTGTTTTTTCAGGGAGTAGAGATCGGCACTACTCCGGATATTGTCCATTCGAATCCAACTCAGTTTTTCATGCGTCGAAACGGTCCCACGCCCATGGCGGGTTACCCGTTCGAGCAAGGAGGAATATATGAAACGTGTAGGTATCGTACTGGCGGTCATCGTTCTTCTTGGACTTACATCCTGCGCCAAGGTCCCACAGGAGACCATTGACGGTGCCCGGGCCGCCCTCGATTCCGCCCGCAAAGCAGAAGCTTCCCTGTATGCCCCGGATGCTCTTAAGGCCGCGGAAGCCAAGGTTGCCGAACTGGACACCGAACTGGACACCCAGAAGGCAAAGTGGTTTAAAAGCTACGCCAGAGTGAGCGAACTTGCGGCTGAAGTCACAGCGACAGCACAGAAAGCGGAAGACGAGGCACTGGCGGGGAAGGTTCGCGCCAAGACCGAAGCGGAAGCAGCACTGGCCGGTGCCGACACCGCCCTCACGGAAACCCGGAACGCCCTCGCTTCGGCTCCCAGAGGAAAGGGTACGAGCGCAGACCTGGCCGCCCTGTCCGGAGACCTGGATGCCGCCTCAGCCACCCTGGATGAGGCTCGGAGCGCCATGGAAACAGAAAAGTACCTGGATGCCAAGGCAAAGGTGGACAGTGCCATGGAAACAATCTCCCGCGTCACCACAGACATCGAGAATGCCAGGGCTATGATGGCCGCGGCAAGAAAGAAGTAAGTTTGAACGAAGCTCATGTCGATATGGGGGTGGGAATCCCACCCCCATATTCTATTTTTCTCCAGACAAAACGATGAAATTCCCTTGGTTTCACGTCGTGTTCCTTCTTTTTGCAGGAACCTTTCTCTTCCTGGGACTTCATCTGGTGACCCTGCGATGGGAGCGATGCGTCAATCGTCCCACACCGGAACAGGTATACCAGGTCCGATTCCTGTTGAACCAGTCCAGGGAATGGGGCAGTTCGGAATCTCTCCTTCATCAGGATGAGCTGAGGAATCGAGAATTTCATAAGCTCGAATCCGATTTCGCGACTTATCTCACTTGCTCTCCCCTCTCCCGGGATGACAGAGAGATTCTGATGCAATGGCACACCCTGATGAAGGAAACCCTTACCCTTTTGAAAACAGCCCGCAACCTCCATCGAAATCGCGTAGAAGCGCTTCTTCTTCAAGCCGGCGGGATCGAAGCCATGGTGAAAACCACCCGAAAGATCCAGGATCACGGAACGGTGAGCCCGGAGTTCCGCAGGCATTTGGCCCGGGCAAAAATACTGCTTCATCAGGCAGAATCCTGGCTTCGTCAGAAGGAACCCGGGAAGGCCGAACCCCTTCTCGTCGAATCCAGAAACGAAATTCTGCAGGCCAATGAAACCGGTCGAGCCGTCCTCTCCCGGTTTCTCGATCCGGAATATCTTTCCTGGTGTAAGAACCTGGTTCAGGCCGCTTATGCAGCCAGCCTGAATCATCACCTGGCGATTTTAATCCTCAAAGACGATCGCCGGATGGATCTTTTGTCGAACGGTCGGATTCTGAAATCCTTTTCCATTGAACTGGGACCCCAGGCCCTCAAACGGAAACTTCGATCCGGAGACCTGGCCACACCCGAGGGCAGCTATCATATCACTCAGAAAAAGGGTCATGGAAAAACGGTTTATACGCTTGCTCTTCTTCTTGATTATCCAAATTCCCAGGACCGCGAACGATTCAAAGAAGCCAAAGCACGGGGGGAAATCCCGCACAATGCACGAATCGGGGGCCTGATTGAAATTCACGGGAGTGGAGGACGCGGGTACGATTGGACCGAAGGTTGTGCGGCTCTTTCCGACGAGGACATGAAATGGCTCTTCCATCGCGTTCAGGTGGGAACACCGGTCTTTATCGTGGGCACGGACGGGGTTCAAAATTCAATTTCTAAAACCCTGCAGAGTCTGGGACCATGAAATATTCCCTGTTTTTTTCAAAACTGCTTGAGCGAATATACAGCATCCTTCAGAGATTCCTGACAATCGCGACATCCCGGCGCGCCATTCAGGGTCTCATGATCACAGCTGCTGCCGCATGGCTCCTTCTTCTAACTGTTTGGCTGGGTTCCTATCGAACCCTGGAGCCTCAGGATATTCAGGAAAAATTCTTCCAGTTTCCGCAATCCGTCGATCCCGACCCGAAGACAGAAAAAAAGATGGAACGAAAAGCCCTGCGGGTTCTCCAGAACGTCCGGCCCAGGGGGACTTTTGTGGTCATTGACCGGGTACACAACCGTCTCTGGGTCCGAAAGGGAGATCACGTTATCATGGAGGCAGAGGTCTCCGCGGGAGCTGGATCCATCCTGGATGATCCATCGTCGGACCGATCCTGGGTTTTTGATACCCCACGGGGTAGATTCTCGATTGTCAACAAGCGTCAGAATCCTCTCTGGACGGCACCGGACTGGGATTACATCGAACGAAACGAACCCCTTCCGCGATCCCATGCCGATCGAATTCAGCCCGGAGTTCTCGGGGAATTCGCTCTGGATCTGAATATTCCCAACTATATGATTCATGGAACCCTCTATTCCCGGCTTCTTGGAAGAAACGTGACCCATGGCTGTATTCGCGTGGGACGTGACGATCTGAGGGTTCTGTGGCAGCGGGTCCCGATCGGGTCTCCGGTCTTCATCTTCTGATGATGCGCACCCTGGCCTTGATTTTCTTCGTTTTTTTCTTGACGCCGATCCACGCCGATGAAGCCCGGGCTCCTTCCCCTTCCGGCATTCCAGTAAGCGAGGAAGCTGAGATGGCCGCATCCGGAGACTTTTACTACACGCTTCATCTGAACGAATCCTACCTGGCTCTCTGCCATTCCGGAGTAGAACTGACCCGCTATTCGATCGATTCTCTGACCCTGCGGGAACCCCGCTTTTTCCGAACCGTCGGCAATGCCGGAATGTCCTATCCCAACCTCTGGACCGACAGCTCACTCTATCCTGAATGGACCCTGCGTCGTGTGACCATCGTTCCGGGAGATGAAAGCACCCGACCCTCACCTGACGTGGCGGGGATCATTCCGCCCACGATGGAAGAGCTGATTCCCGTTCCGGACCGATTTGAAATCAGGTACCGGGAAGATCACTGGATTCGGTTTTCTCTTCAAGGTGAGATTCCCGGGTCAAAAAAACCCTTTGAGTCATTGTCAAACCGCCTGCTTCGATGGATCCGGAACCTCAACCCATCTCCTCCTCACAAGGGAATGAGAATTGACATCGTCCTGAGCGGAACAGAGGGAGCACGGCTGTACCGGTCCTATGTGGACCACAGTTCCCTTCTCATCCTGCCCTGAACCCTGCAAGGAACCGTCAGGACTGGTTCAGAATGGAATCGATCTCCTTCTGGATCGTTTCTTCATCTCCGGCTTCAAAGCCCAGGTGGTAATAGAGGATCTTACCCTTACCATCCAGAATGAAGCTTGTAGGGAATGCCCGGACCCTGTACAGGTCCTTCACTACGTCAGGTCCATTTTCTGAAGCTTCCAGAAAGTGAAAGGTAAGGCCGTGTTCCGAAATAAAATCCTTCGCACGCTGTGTGTCTCTTCTTCCTTCAATGGCAATAACGCTGACTCCCTTATCCTTTCCACTTTCCCATATCGGTTCCAGGCGTGGCAACTCCACGCGGCAGGCAGGTCACGTGGGAAACCAGAAGGTCAACAGTGTCGCCTTCTTTCCTCTCAACTCCTGGAAGTCACGGGAAGCTCCATCATATCCTGAAAGAGAAAAATCGGAAGCCAGCGGAGCCCGTTCCTCGCGAAGATTCTCGACGTACTGATCAAAGGTGTCTGCGGGCGCAGGCTCCCTTTCATAAATCTCTCGCAAAACATCGAGAGCAGCTTTATCTCCCGCAAAAACAGCATCGGGAATCACCGATTCCCGTGCTTCCTCCACCCGTCCCATCGCAAGCAGGGTCCGACCCCGGTAGACGTTGAGGGGATTCTCCCCCACGCCCACCAGGCTGAAGGTTTCAACCTCTCCGGCCTTCTGGAAGGTGTTCAGTGCATCATTAAACTTATTCAAATGAAATTGAGCCCATCCCTTCAGAGCCAGGCTCTCGGCCTTTCGTCTTCCCGCATAGCGCTCCAGGCGCTCCGGGGTAAAGTCATAGTCAGGGTAGTCCTTTTGAAAGGCTTCCGGTGTCGCGAAGTTCAAAGCCGCCTCTACATTGGAGAGGACGTAGTTCCACTGATCACAGGATTGACAGGCATGGGCTACCCGGATGAGTTCGTCATAAGAAAGCCCGGCATCCTTTGCCAGCTTCCCAGCCAGTGTTTCTATATCCCCACAGCGTTCCAGCCGGCCCAAGGATGAGATTTTCAGGACCTGGATCATTGTTTTACTGGTTGAGGCGTGGACCCTGGGTTCCAGAATCTTCATGTACGTGAGAAACCCCTCCGCATCCCCGCCTTCGTCTACCATGTAGTAGTAGAGAGTGTCCAGAATGTCAGGAGTGTGGTCGCTATCCGGGTAAAGTGCGAGAAAATCTTTAAAGATTTTGATCTTCTCATCACTCTTCTGGGCCTTTCCATATGCTTCCTCCGCCTTTGCATAGGCCTGATCAATTGCGGCTTTCGTGGGGCCGCATCCGGAAAGAAAAACCTGAAGTAAACATATCATGACAAATACTGCAGAACGGCTCATGGGACCTCCTTAGAAAACTTTCCCATTGTATCATCTCAATCATATTGGCCATATTGGAACTTTCTTTGCTTTAATCCGTATATTTTCGATATGAAAACCATCATGTCCATAGTCGTTGTGCTTTCGATTCTTGCCTGCGGTCCCCGGCACGGTTCGGAAGCAGGAAAAGAAGGAAATAAAAAGGAAGAAAAACCCCCTCTCGTCGAGGTCGAAACTGTCACCAGCGGCCCCATCCGGCATGTAACCGCAGTCACAGCAACACTTGAAGCCGAACGGAGAGTGGAAGTCGTGACCGAAACCATGGGGGTCGTAGAGCAGATCCTTACCGAAGAGGGTCGAACCGTTCAGACGGGGGAAACTATTGCCATCCTGAAACACAGGGATGAAGAGATCGCCCTGGAAAGGGCTCAGGTCGAATATGACCACCAGTCCCGCGAGCTGGAGAGGAACCGAAAACTCTTTGAACAGGGTCTGCTTTCGCCGGAATCGATGGCACAGACCACATATCTTTATGAACAGTCGCGCGTGGCTCTGGATGACGCAAAGATGCGCTTGAATAAGACCTACATCACGGCACCCTTTCACGGGATCGTATCCCGCCGTCACATTTACGTGGGTCAGCACGTCCAGGCTCTCTCCCCCCTCTTCACTCTGACGGACAGCGACCCTCTTCTGGCAAGAATTTTCCTTCCGGAGGAAACAGCCTCGAATATCCGGGTCGGTCAGGAGGTAAAGGGTCTGGCGAGGGAAGGCGCGGTTTCATTCCTGAGCCGCGTCCTGCGCATATCACCCGTTGTGGACTCTCAGACCGGCACGGTCGAGATCGTATTATCCATTTCCCGGGCACCGGAACAGCTTATGCCCGGTTCTTTCGTTACCTTTGACGTGGTGGACAAGGTAAAGCCCGCCGCAACCCTGGTGCCCCTGCGTGCCCTTGTATCGGAGCTGGACCAGACATGGGTATTCACGGTGAACGATAACGTCTCCCATAAACGGGATGTGAAGATCGGCTGGAGGAATGGCACCGTTGCAGAGATTCTGGAAGGGGTTGAGCCCGGGGAGAAGGTTGTCACCGTAGGCAAGGAAGGGCTGAAGGAAGGGACAAAGGTCACTCTTGAGGCTGCCGCCCCGGCACCACCCGAAACGGAGGAAGATCAGGACTCCGCATCCGGAGAATAACCGGTGAGCCTATCTTCCCTTTCCGTCCATCGTCCGGTCACTACGGTCATGGTGACGATCGCCATTGTCATGTTCGGCCTTGTGGCGATCACGCGACTCCCAATCAACCTGCTTCCTGACATTACCTATCCGACGTTCGTCGTAGAGGCTGCCTTCCCCGGCGCCTCACCCATGGAAGTGGAAAATCTTGTCGCCCGCCCGATCGAAGAGGCCGTGGGTGTCCTTCCCGGTGTTCACAGGATCCGAAGTCGATCGACTGCGGGCCTGGCTCAGGTGACGATCGAATTCGGCTGGGGTACCAACCTTGACCTCGCCACCATGGATGTGCGTGAAAAACTTGATTTACTCGTCCTTCCCGAAGAGGTCGACAAACCTCTCATTCTGAAATATGATCCCCTCTCCGATCCGATCCTTCGTCTCTCCTTCCGGGGGAACGCTCCCCTTTCCGTGCTGAGGACCTTTGCCGATCGAACCATTAAACGAAACCTGGAAACCATTCCCGGCGTCGCAGCAGTGAAGGTGCTTGGAGGTCAGGATCGTGAAATCCATGTCGTCATTCTTCCGGACCGACTGCGGGTCCTGGGCGTCACGCTGGAAGATGTGGAAACAGCCCTTGCCCAGCACAATGTCAATATCGCCGGAGGGAGCCTCTATCAGAACGATGCCCGGTTTACCGTCCGAGCGCTGAATCAAATGCTGACTCCGGAGGATGCGGGAAATGTCCCCGTAAAGATCGAGGCGACCACACCGGTATATTTGAAGGATGTTGCCGATGTTTCCTGGGGATACCAGCGGCCCGAAGCGATGGCTGCAACCGAGGAGGGACCTTCCATAGAACTGGCCATCTATCGGGAGGGCGATGCAAATGTCGTGGCCCTCTCCAAGCGAATCCAGCGGTATCTCCCTTCCCTGGACAAGCTTCTTCCGCCCGAGACCTCTCTGGATACACTCTTTGACGCCTCTTCCTATATCAAAGATGCCATCTCCGAGGTTCGTTCCAATGCGGTCGTGGGAGGGCTGATCGCAATTGCCATCCTTTTCTTCTTCCTGGGCAGTTTTCGAGCGACTCTTGCGGTGGGCCTGTCCATTCCCATCTCCATTATCGCCACATTCTTTCTGATGGATCAGTTTGGAATCACACTCAACCTGATGTCGCTGGGAGGGCTGGCCCTCGGGGTCGGCATGCTGGTGGATAATGCCATTGTCGTGATTGAAGCCATCGAAAGGAGAGCGGAGCGGGGCTCGCCCTTTCCAGGGGCCGCGATTGAAGGCACGGGTGAGATTGCCGGTGCCATTACGGCATCCACTCTTACCACAGTTGCCGTCTTCCTTCCCGTGCTCTTCCTCAAGGGTTTTGCCGCTCAAATGTTCAGGGATGAAGCTCTTACGGTCACCTTTGCCCTCCTGGCTTCACTGGTTGTTGCCCTTTCGCTCATTCCGATGCTAACGGCCCGACTTAGCGGAAACCAGAAACGGAAGGGATTTTTCCCTGCATCCATTGCAGAGCGTTATCAGAAATTTCTGGGCCCGGTTGTAAGGCGGCCGGGGCTGACCGTATTCCTCTTTCTGGCTCTCTTTCTTGCAGCCGTCTTTATGGCACGCAACCTCCAGGTCGATCTCCTCCCCCCCCTCCATCAGGGAACTCTGATTTTGAATGCCAAGCTGCCCCCGGGTACGCGCCTGGAGTCGACCGATGTCTTTGCCCGTGAATTAATTGCCTTTGCCAAAGACTTACCCGGCGTCACCGACGTTTTCGCCACCTCGGGACGTTGGCAGCGGGGAAGTCAGCCCGAGGAAGAACGCGGAGAAAACACGACCGAAATCTATTTCAAACTCAAGGGTCGGGACATCTCCGTCGTGGAGGAAAACCTTCAGAGCTCGATTGCCGAATTTCTATCAAGTCGACCAAGACTGACCTATACCTTCACTCAGCCGACTCTTCTTTCTTTTTCCACTCCCATCGAAATTGAGATCATCGGTTCGGATCTGGACGATCTTCAACATGCGGGAGAAACCGTTCTGGAAGCCCTCGCGTCCCAACCCTTTCTTAAAGACGTTCAATCCACGGCCACAAAACGGTCTCCCGAGATTCAGGTCAGTTTTCTGCCAGCCCGCCTGGCATTTTACGGACTCACTTTCGGTGAAGTTGCGGAGGCGATCCGAAAACAGGTGGAAGGCACGATTGCAACAAAGCTGGACGTTGGAGAAGAGGAAATCGGTGTGCGCGTGAAGACCTTCGAAGGTGACGTCCTGGAAGTCGATGCCCTAGCGGGAATCAAAGTGGGCCGGCGTGGAGATAAGGATATCCTCCTTTCTCAGGTGGCGAAAGTAGAAAAGGGCCTGGGTCCGTCGGAAATTCAGCGGGTGGGTCAGCGCCGGGTCGTTACCGTTACCGCCAACCTCAGGGGTATCTACCTTTCCGGCGCAGTGAGCCAGATCCAGACGGTACTGGATCAGCTTCATCTGCCCGCCGGGGTCCAGGCCGTCGTATCCGGAGCCAACCTGGAGATGCAGGAAAGCTTTCGCGGCCTTCTTCTTGCCTTTCTTCTGGCGGTTTTCTGCGTGTACGTCGTGATGGCTTCCCAGTTTGAATCCTTCCTCCATCCCTTTATCATTCTTTTCACAGTGCCCCTGGGTATCATCGGTGCCATCTTCACGTTGACCCTGCTTGGACTGCAGGTGAATGTTATTGTACTGATCGGTATCGTCATGCTCTCCGGGATTGTCGTCAATAATGGCATCGTCATGGTGGACACAGCCAACCAGCTCCGTCGCGGAGGCCTCTCACCCGAGAAGGCGGTTATCGAGGCGGCGGGGCTTCGCTTTCGCCCCATTCTCATGACCGCGTTGACCACCATTCTGGGCCTCTTACCTCTCAGCCTGGGAATGGGACCCGGTGCCGAGCTGAAAGCTCCCCTGGGAATTACCGTGGTCGGCGGCCTGTCCTTCGCAACCCTTCTCACTCTCTTCTTCATCCCCGCTCTCTACAAGCTCTTTACACGAAAATGATCCTTTCCACACTGGCAGTCCGGCGACCCGTAACAACAGCCATGATCTTTTGCGTGGTGATCCTCCTCGGGATCATTTCCTTTTCCCAGATGAAACTTGCATGGCTTCCCACGGTCGATTTCCCCTTTGTCTTCGTCTGGGCACCGTACCCCAATTCATCCCCGTCCTACGTGGAGCGGTACATTGCCCGCCCCATAGAGGAACAGCTTGCCGCGCTGGGAGGCTATAACAGCATGCATTCTTCCTCCTACCCGGACGGAGCGGAATTTCGGCTTGAATATCCGTGGGGTGTCAAAATGGATTCCACCCGCGTCCGAGTGACGGAGCGACTGGACCGGGCCCGGACCGAATTGCCGGAGGGTATGCTTCCGATTCGGGTATTCACGTTCGACTCGCAGTCCATTCCCATTGTTGAAGCCAGAATCGCTGCGGAGGGTCTGGATCTTTCCCGGAATTACCCACTTATCGACCAGCAGATCATTCGGCGGCTCCAGCGCGTTCCCGGCGTGGCAAAGGTGGATGTGGGCGGTATCCAGCCCATGGAAGTCAGGATCGAACTCCGTCTGAACGACATCTACCGATATCGAATTCCCATGGGCGAACTCATCCAGGACCTCCGAACACTCAACACGGATGAAACGCTGGGCCTGGTACGGGAAGGGGATCAGATTTTCAGCGCCACAGCTATCGGGAGGATGGATTCCTTCAAAGAATTTGAAGATCGGCCCATTCTTGGAGGCAGGCTGAAGCTGAAAGATATCGCCGACATTGTCTATGAACAGCCAAGGCTGGAATTTTACAGGCATGTAAACGGAAAACGGGCTGTGGGCGTGGAAGTTTTTAAGGAATCGACCGCCAATACCGTAGAAGTCGCATCCCGGGTCAAGCAGGTGATCGATGAGGATATCAATCGAGATCCTCTCCTGAAAGGGATCCATTTCTTTACATGGAACGATCAGGCAAAGGACATCGTGGACGGGCTAAAAGGCCTTTTAACAGCAGGTATCTGGGGAGCCATCCTGGCTGCTCTCGTCCTGGCATTCTTTCTCCGCCATCCGATCCCCACAATCATGATTTCCCTGAGCATCCCCTTCTCTCTTCTGATGGCCGGCACCATTCTCTTCGTGATGGGAAAGACATTGAACATGCTGACCATGATGGGACTCATGATCGCCGTCGGCATGCTTGTGGACAACTGTATCGTGGTTCTTGAAGCGATTGTGCGCCGGATCTGGGACGGGGAAGAACCTGACTCCGCCGCCCTGGGAGGCTCAAAGGAAGTGGGCGTGGCGGTTACCGCCGCCACACTTACCACGGTAATCGTCTTTCTTCCGTTACTTGTGGGCGGGAAGGGGGAGCTCTTCATGTGGCTGAAAGATGTCGGCGTCACAGTCACGATTACGATCATCTGCTCGCTCTTTGCCGCACTGACCCTGATCCCCTTTCTCTTCGGCCAGATTAAGCGTCTTCACTGGAAAATCAGTGGTGATTTTCTTGCCGGGTTAAAGGCACGATATATTTCCATCCTCTCCGCATCCCTTCACCATCGCTGGAAAATGTTTATCATCGCGATCTTCCTGCTGGTGCTGTCCATCCTCCCGCTGGCCGCCGGCTGGGTCAAAATGAGCACCTTTCAGGGAGGAACCAAAAACACGCGAATTGGATACCGATATATCTTTCGAGACCACTTTCCCCTGAGCGAAGTGGAAACACGTATCTCCATCATGGAGCACTATCTGGACACGCTTCGGGATACCTGGGGAATCGAGACCGTCTATTCCTTTATGGGAGAGGACGGAGGCGGTACCATTCTGAACCTCTCTCGAAACCTTAAAGATGAAGAGGCCAAGGAGTTAAGAAGAATCATCCGGGAGGAGCACCCGCCCCTTCCCGGAATGGAGATTCGATTCTGGCATCAGGAAGAAGACGAGGGGGGACAGCAGGTGCAGATCTATCTGAACGCCGACAGCATGGAGTCGGTCCAGGAGATCCTTCCCATCGTTCAGAAACAGCTTGAGTCGATCGAAGGCCTGGAGGATGTCCATTCCGATCTTCAGGCTCCCAGCGAGGAGATCGTTGCCTCCCTGGACCCCGAAAAAGCCCGCCGTCTCGATCTCACGCCCATGGATCTCTCTCAAATGTTCGCATTTACCCTGGGATCCCAGCGCCTCCATCGCTATGAAACCCGCCAGGGCGAGGTGGAGGTTCGATTTGCTCTGAGGGAAGAGGATCGCGAAAACATTGAAGATCTTCAAAACCTGCTCATCACCGCAAATGGAGAAAAACCGGTTCGACTGGGGGAAGTTGCAACCTTTCAGACACGGGGACGCCCCACATCCATCGAGCGGGAAAACCGGAAAGTCGGAATTGGTGTCCGAGCGATCTATGAGGGGAAAAATTTTCAGGAAGCACGAAAGACCATGGCGCAGGCCCTTGACAGCGTGATGGCTCCCGGGGTCACATGGTCATGGTCGTCACGAATGCAGCGTCAGGACGAAGAAGGATCCCAGATGGTTTTACAGCTTCTCCTGGCCCTGGTCCTGATCTACTGCGTCATGGCCTCCCTCTTTGAATCCCTTTCCCACCCGTTTGCCATCGTTCTGGCCATGCCCTACGCTCTATTCGGTGTCGCCTGGTTCTTTCTCATTACGGGAAGTCCACTGAACCTCATGGCCCAGATCGGTCTGCTGATTTTGATGGGAATCGTCGTCAACAACGGCATCGTCTATCTGGACCGTGTTCATCAGCTTCGAAAGGAAGGAATGGAGCGGACAGAAGCCCTCCTGAGAGGTGGCGGCGACCGCTTACGTCCCATCCTGATGACCGCGGCTACCACCATTGTGGGACTTCTTCCCCTCGCCCTCGGTCGGGCTGCCATAACCGGCGCCTATTACTACCCCCTGGCCCGAACCGTGGTGGGGGGCCTGTTGACTTCCACCTTCCTGACACTGTTAATTCTCCCTTATATCTATTCCATCGTGGATGACGCAGGCGTAAGAATTCGAGCCTTTCGGCCCCGAATGCTTCTTCGTCTTCCCGGTTTTTTCTTTCGCGGCACCCTCTTTCTGGTCACACTGCCTGCCAGGCCGGTGCGATTTCTGCTCTCCCGCCGGAAAGAGAACCGCGAGGACCTCTGAACCGTTTTCCCCTCTTCATTCGATACCGGATGGTATACTGCCTCCATGTCGGGTGAGCAGAGTCCATCCAGTCAGGGAAAAATCCATCCCGGCGATCAGGAAGGCTCGGGACTCTTCCATGTCACCATCTCCTGTCCCAAATGCGGTGGAGAAACGACATGGCACCTTCTTCAGACTCTGGCCACCTGCCCTTACTGCTCCTCAGGGTTGTGGTGGCCGGACTCCGGTGAGATCCTTCGCCTTGTGGCCCTGGATCAGGCCCGGGATCCGGAACACCTCTTAGACATTCTCATGACGCATGATGCCATTCGGACCAGGGCCGACATGGTTCCGCAGAACCAATCGTCCGACCCTGGCAGCGAAGCCCTTCTGATGGGGGAAATGCTGTATGAATTTCTTCCCGATCTCGATTCCATCAAGCGGCAGAGACGGCACCTCTTTGAAATTCATGAAGTCATTACCATCCATGCGCCCTACTTTCTTTACTCCCTGCTCCTGGCTTTTCATGCCCTTGGACGAAAGAGACCTGCCGCAAAAAAGGTATTTGAAACCCATTTCTTCCAGATGGACGACATGGTGCCCTGCTACGACTCCTCGTGGAACTTCAGGGATCGGGGGCTCTGGATGTCCCGGCAGACCCTCACCACACTGACACCCGAGGCCGTTGCGGCAGGTTGGTTCCTGGAGTCACGGGAACAGGAAATCCTGCCTGAGGACGCGGCACGACACTGGCTTCAGAAACGACTTCTTCTCGAACCGGACATGGACCCCCTGACCTTCCTCTCTTCGGTTCATGAACCCAGAAGCTGGATCGTTTACCGGCCCTACCACTTCGTTCGGGCCAGGATGCCTGCGGGAACTGACTGGGTCCTGATTGACGGTCAGTTCCAGAACATCGCAGGATTCCCCACTTCCAATGATCTGGACCTGCTCCATAGAAACTATGCACCCCGCCTTGCACCGTCAGATTTTCGATCGGGATCGCTGCGTCTCATCCCCTACCGCTGTCCGGTCTGTGGATGGGATATCCATATGAATCCCCGCGGTCATCACCAGATCTGCACCCAGTGCGGCCGAATGCTTACACCATCGGATCGGGGCCTTACCGAGATTCCCTATTTCACGATCCCCCCCCTGGAGATTCCCTGGCGGCCGGCAGGTACGCGGATCACGACGGGGTGGGCACCCTTCTGGCGAATGCGGATTCAATGGAGTGATGGAGACAAAGATTTTTCTTCCCTCCGCGACCTCTTTCTTTCTCTAGTTCCCTCTCTTGCCAGCCTTCGTAACTTCTCCGTACCTGATACCGACCGGATCTTTCTGCCTGCCTTTGACGTCCGCGTCTTTGATGGATTTCACGAGTGGGCCATGGATGTTTCTTCGTACCTTACGGAAAGGGATCCCGAAGTAACGGAGGACCGTCCCTTTATGGTTTACACCGCCAGGGAAGATGATATCGTTCTTCCCGATATGGATGTTGAGAAATGGAACCCCTTTCTGGGAAAAATTCTCTTTGATCTAATGCCGGAACCGGTTCGGATGAGAATGAACGCGGGAATTTTACGACGTCTCGGAAATATCGAGGGCAGAATAAAGGAGACCGACCTGGTCTATGTACCCCTTCCGGTTGCCGATGTCGGAGCCAATCCCATGCAGATCATCGGCCCTTCCACGAACCAGGACTGGCTTCCTTTGAAAACCGGATCCTTCGCCCCCGGGGTCCATCGCACGGTACGGCGGTGGAAAGACCGAGCGGCGTCGCTGCATTGAACAGTGGATCGATCCCTGGAAAGGTTCAGGCCGTAAGTTAGCTCGCACTTTATTCATCCCTGTACACTGCGACAATTACACCCGCACAAAAAATTGCAAGAAGGAAAGAGTGAACCGTGAAGAAAAGAGGACAATGATGAAGTGTTCCGTTTCTGCATCCTGATATCGATGGAGAAGTCACTCCTCCAGATGGCTGAATTCAGGCTGTCTCTTTAGAAATCCTACGGATGCAGGGCGACGCTGATTCAAAGTTATTCGGCTATCCAGGTTCCTCCCGCTTCGATATTACTTCGTTACGAACAATGGGTCGCGTGAGGCAGGTGGGACCGCCTGCTCCCTTCCGGCTGATTTCATTTCCCCGATAGGTCCGAACTTCGATACCCCGTTTCTCGATACACCGCCGGGTCCGCGGATTCCCTTCCAGCATGAGACAGAGACCGGGTCGGAGCACAAGGACGTTGCAACCCATCGATTCAAACTCCTCGTCCGGAACCTCAATGAGATGAACCCCACGCTCGATCAGCCATTCGCGGAAGGGAACGGGCATCAGTCTGGAGTACACCAGAGCCATGTCCGATGAGAGCGGGCTGAAAAAGGACATCAGGTGAAGAACGTCTCCGGGTCCATTCCAATGGGGTAGGGGCACCGCAACGATTTCCTCAATGATTCCCTCAGTCAGACGCTTGAGCTGTTCGATTCCCGCGGCATTGGTCCGATATCCCTGTCCTACAATAAGCGTCTGGCCGTCGAGATTCACACAATCTCCTCCCTCAAGGCGTCCATCCCCCGTAATCGATCCGATAATGGGAATCCCCAGCACAGAGAGGGCATCCCCCGTAGCTTCCGGTTCCCCCATGCGGAGATTCTTTCCCATCCGGCAGAGGATGGCTCCCGATCGGGTCATAATGGCCGCATCCCGGACATAGATGGAATCCATCCCGGTCCGTTCGTCGGCGGGAAGGAAATGAATCTCGTCCACGCTCTCTCGAAGCATATCCACAAAGGAATCGTATTCTTTGACCGCCCCATCCATTTCCGGTGGTTCAGAGTAGTTCAAAGAAGCCCATTGTGAGTCAACGAGGTCCTGGTTCTGGAAGGCCTGCATGGGATGCTTGAGAATCAACCGAACCAGGTGCCCGGTTTCGGACAGACAACCGGAAAAGCCGGAGAGATCGTGATTCCCTTCAGTCGAACGGAGAAGGTTTGTTTTTTGATCAGATTTCATTTCGTTTCCCCCGGCTCACTGAGAGATTCTCCCTTCATCCATCGCTGAAGGGACTCAAGAGCATCTGCCGGGAGGTCATGACCTCCTTCAAACTCCAGAACTGAAACGCGGTAACCGGCCGTACTCATGGTCTCGACACCCTTTCGCATTTCCTGGAGGGAGACACGCAGATCCTCCCGGCCCTGGGCGATCAGAATCGGCAGTTTCTTTGCCCCAGGAGGCGGATCTTCAGAGATCCAGTCTGCCGGATTCCCTCCCCCAAAGGCGGCAGTGCCGGAGAATCGATCCGGATGGTGCAGGCCGGTCCGCAGGGCCAGAGCCGCCCCCTGGGAAAACCCGAGAAGAAAGACCTGATCGATGGAATAGGAAGTCTGTAAGCGTGCCAGAACAGCCAGAATGCATTGCTCGGAAGTCATGAGATCCTCATCAAGCTCTTCCCCGTTTGCATCCGGCCGGATCCAGGAAAACCCGGGTTCCTGTCGGAAGGTTTCAAGATAGGGAGCCTGAAGGGCGACATAGATAAAGTTTGGGTTCCTGAAGCGTCCGTAAAGGGAAGCAAAGATCTCTGCACTGGATCGATATCCGTGCAGACCGATAACGAGGGGAACCGGACTTTCTGAAGAATAGGCTTCGGGAATGTGAATCCTGCAGACCACGCGTGTGGGTGCCTCAAGAAGGAGAAGATGTCCCTTCCTTTCCTGCTGACGCCTCCCCCACGTCTCGATTCTCTGCATTGCCTGAAGGAAGGGAGCCTTCGTCCGAACCGGATCGAAATCCCGGTCACGCGCCAGGAGATCTCCGATCTCCAACCCTGCCCGTACGGAGCGCTCCAGTGCCGCCGCGGCAAGTTCCGCCTTTCCCAGCCGTCCGTAACAGGAAGCCAGCGCGTACAGGGCATGGCTGTCCCGAATATCGTTCTGGAGATAGGCCAGAAATGCACTCGCCGCCGCTTCGTACCGCCCCAGGGCATAGAGCGACATGGCCTGCTGATATAGATTTTCGAGATCGACATCCAGAAAGGTGAGGGATGCGGGATCGAGAGGATCCGTTTTCTCTTCCTTGCGGTTTTTTGCCAGAAGGGGGATGGATCCAAAAATCAGAAGAAAGATCAGAGAAAGCCTCAGCATACGAATCGGGATATTCATTGGATTCCCTCCTCAGGTTGGATCCGATGGAAATTCAGGCGGGCCGGGAACCGGGCCTGGAAGAGACAGCCGGGTATCTCGAAGCAGATTCAGGAAATCAGGAGGTAACGGCGCTGTGATTTCGACTTCTGCATCGGTCACTGGATGACGGAAGACGTACGAATAGGCATGGAGTGCAGGTCGGTCAATCAGGGGACTGATTTCACCGTAGAGTGCATCCCCGATGAGCGGCATGCCGCACTCACCGGCGTGAACCCGGACCTGATGCGTCCGACCGGTTCTGGGAAAAAAGGCAACCAGAGCAACATGGTCTTTCCGCTCCATTACCCGAAAGTCGGTGCATGCCTCTTTTCCCCCTTCTGTGACTGCGACACTTCCCCCTCCATGCCGTTTCAGGGAAAGATCGATCCTTCCTGTCTCGGATTCAGGTCCGTTTCTTACAACTCCCAGGTAGACCTTCAGGACTTTTCGCTCCTGGAAGATCTGGGTCATGCCGGGATGGGCCCGTCGTGAGACGGAGAGAACCATGACTCCGGATACTTCTCGATCCAGCCGGGAATGCATGCCGATCGTGGCGTAAAATCCCTGGCTCTTCAGGTAGTCCCGGACTGCGGCGTAAACCGTTCCCTTATAGCGGGCATGCGTGGGTTGCGCTTCCACGCCGGGAGGCTTGTTGACAGCAAGCAAATCTCCATCATCCAGGAGGAGATCACCCGGATGGATCGAATATTTTGGTTTCAGCTCCCCGCCATCCATATAGACGGTATAGGTCTCGCCTTCTGAAACGGGACTGGCCACCCGACTCATACGCTTACGGTCCCGATGAACACCTCCCAGGGTAATGACCTGGCGCCACTCACGGCGGGAAAGGGCGGGATCGACGGACGCGAGAAACTGATCCAGCCGGAGGCCGGCCTGGTGGACGTCTACGCTGAAAGTGAGGATCTTCAACGCACGAGTACGTCAGAGGTGGAGGTAAACCCCGGCAAAGATTCCGGAGAAGGACCAATCAAAGGAATAGGCATCAATATCCATGTTCAGATCGTAGAGCTGTGCCCCGAGAAAGAGTCCGACTCCACTGAACAGGTCGACTCCGCCTTCTGCTCTCAGGAGGGTCCCACTGCCGTTATCTCCCCGTCCATAAAGGATCAGCGCGTCTCCGTACGCTTTGGTTCGTGGAGTCGTTGCCGTTACGGCAAGACCCACGGCAGGCATACCTGCATCCCTGGATACGGATTCATCCATGATCCCTATGGAGGTGTCCACTTTCTGGTAGGCAAGAACCCCTCCAACCTTCAAAAGGGCGGAACGGACAAAGAGGTAACGGTATTGAAGTTCCTGGTACTGGGCTTCCAGGGATGAATCCACTTCGGTTCCCAGAGGATAGAATGAATCTCCAAAGGAAAGATCGTTCGTCAAAATCCCGCTTTTATTAATGGACAGGTCCCAGCTCGTATAAGCCAGAACGTGTTTCTGGCCAAAGAGCCTGGCGGAAAAGAGTGTCGGGGAGTCACTGTCAAGGGCAAGATCGGAGGCAATATCGATGGCATCATTGAGGTCGGTTGTTACATCGCCGGACACATCGGGTTCCCATCGACCCAGCTGGATGTAAAGACCGGAAACCTGGGCCAGAACAAGACCTGTTGTGAAGATCAGCACGATCGTAAGGACGGAATGTTTCATTTCATCGTCTCCTTGACTTTTCTTTCCAGGGTCTTGTTTCCCTGGAAAAGCTTCAAAGCCTGCTGATACATTTCCCGGGCTTTGGTTTTCATTCCCTTTTCCATGAAGATGTCGCCCAGCATTTCGAGAACCTCTCCATCTTCAGGATGGGTTTCCAGGTACTCAGAAAGCTTCTGAACGGCCCGATGGTGCCACCGGGGATTCTGGATTTCAAGCCGTACAAGTCCTAGAAGGTAGTCCCTGTTTCGGGGATCGAAACGAAAGGCCTGATCCAACATCTGGTAGGCAATATAGTTTTCGCCGTGGGAAAGGTACTCCTGGGCCTTTTCATAGTTCTGCTGGGCAATCTGGAGTTGAAGCTGACGCTGATTCGACATGGCGGAAATGGTTTTGGAGGATTTTCCGAAGGTATTGTCATAGATTCGTTTACGATCGGTCCGCGAGAGAGTCTCGTAGGCATCTCGAATCGACGTGGTGATTGTGACGAGGTTGTGCTTCAGGTCCTGACTGCCGCCCCGGCTCGCGTTATCGGGATGGAACCGTTTGGCCAGATCAAGAAACTTATCCCGGACTTCCCGCTGTGTGGCCATCCTGGGAAGATCCAGAATCCGGTAAAAGTCCCCGGTTCTTACCCGCTCCAGTATCCTGGAGACTTCTTCCAGATATTCCCCCTCGCTTCCTTCATCATGTTCCTTCTGCAGGTTGAGTACATCGAGGGCATCCCGGCCAAACTCTTCCCTTCGATATTGCTCTTCCAGAGCTTCATCCTTTCGGACAAGCTCCAGAACCCCACAGGCTACAAGTCCGAAAAGCATTCGAACGATGAGATCCCGTTTGTCGGGAAAGAGACGGAGGTAGTCTCCCACGCGGGTAAAATCCTGAAGCCTGGAAATGTAAAAAAACTCCTCCGGGTAGAGAAGAAGCTCCTGAAAGAGGAGAAGGGGATCTCTTGAAAAGACAAGGTAGAGATCTTCACCGCCCAGAAGGACAAGCATTCTTTCCGTATCATTGAGATGGCGGCCGGCATGAAAGATCAGATTGGCGTTGGAGGTAAGAGGCTGTCCGATCTCCTGCTGCTCCATCTCCAGAAGGGAATAGGCTCCCTCCACGAGGAGGAGCGTCATGGAAAGGATCTGGGCGTGCAGATCGATCAGCGCCTGGCGGATCTTTTCCCGGGGAATGTCCTTTTCCCGCTCCACAAGGAAACCCAGTGGTCTTCCCTTTTCCGTCTTGGGGAGGAGTCGCTCAAGGGTCGCCCTGGTAAGAACACCCTTGGAAACAAGGTAGTGCCCGAACATGTGCTGGGGGTTGTCCGATTGTACATTGACGATGTTTCCGTGATTGATGATGATTTTACAGAGAAAGTCACTCTGACGTACGACCAGTTCTCCCGAGTGATTATGACGGTACATATGACGGAGGACCGTGGGCATGGGTTCAATGGAAAGGTGTCCTAACACCGTTGAGAGTATATCACACGGTCCTTTTTTCCCTGTCCTGTCGATCTGAAATGCCCTTGATCCTTCCCGGAGCCGGAATTCATTGGAGCAGGTCCGGAAAGAATCTGGGATAATGGTTTCATGATCCTCATCCTGATCCTGCTCTTCGCCGTTTCCATGGGCATCTTTGAAGCGGCCGTGGTCGTGTACCTCAGGGAGCTCTACTATCCCCTTGGATTTTCTTTCCCTCTAAAGGACATCGACAGCCTTGTTCTGCTCACGGAGATCGGCCGGGAAGCCGCTTCCCTTCTGATGATTGCGGTCACCGCCTGGTCTGCCGGACGGACCTTTATTCGAAGGATTGCCTATGTTTTGATCATCTTTGGAGTCTGGGACCTGGTCTATTACGGAATGTTAGCCCTGATCTTCGACTGGCCGAAGAGTCTGATGGATTGGGACATCCTCTTTCTCATTCCGGTACCGTGGGTGGCTCCGGTGCTGGCCCCTGTTCTTTCCGCCCTGGGATTGACCGTGATGGGTCTGATCCTGAACCGGCTGGACACCAGGGGGTATCTGGTCGATCTTACGCCCCGGGATTTCCTGGCTGCAGCCGTGGCTGCGGCTCCGGTTCTCGCAAGCTTTTTTGCTTCCACGCGCACGGTTGTTGACGGGAATTTTCCGGAAAGATATCCCTGGGCGCTCTTTTTCTCCGGCTTTATCTTTTCCTGGATCTACTTTATTGCTCGGATCCGGACCTGGACCCGGTCCTTCTGAATTCCAGGCTCGAGTTTCTTCTATTCAAAGTCAGGATCATCATCGACACCACCCGATCCACCTTCCGCCGCCAGGGACTGCAGGAAGGATTCCCCGACCAGGATATCCCTCGGCCTGGCTCCCTTCCCGGGTCCCACCACACCCCGGGCTTCCATGAGGTCAATCAATCGTGCCGCCCGGGTATATCCAACGCGGAGACGCCTCTGGAGATGGCTCGCTGAAGCCTGTTGTGACTGGATGACTTCACGTACCGCCTCGAAAAAGAGAGAATCATCCACTTCATCCTCTTCCCCGCGCATCGCCGGACCCTTTCGATCCGGAACAGGATGAGCCGTGACTTCATCCTGATACTCCGGCTTTTTCTGAGCCCGGATATATTTGCACACCCTGGCGACTTCCACTTCGCTCACGTAGGGACCATGCAGACGAACTTTTCGCGACGTTCCTGGAGGAATAAAGAGCATATCGCCGTCACCCAGCAGTTTTTCTGCCCCTATGGAGTCAAGAATGACCCGGCTGTTCGCTCCGGATGAAACGGTGTAGGCGACACGGGCGGGAATGTTGGCTTTGATCAATCCGGTAACCACATCCTTGTCCGGTCTCTGGGTGGCAAGGATGAGATGGATGCCGACGGCTCGGGCCATTTGCGCCAGGCGGATGATCAGATCCTCCACCTCCTTGCTGGCAACCATCAACATGTCCGCCAGTTCATCGATTACGATAACGATATAGGGCATGGGCTTCAGGCCCCGCTCTTCCCGGGACCTCTTCTGATAGGATGAGATGTTGCGAACCTGAGCTTCTGCAAGGATTTTGTACCGGGACTCCATTTCACTTACGGCCCAGGCAAGCGCCTGCGCGGCCTTCTTGGGGGAAGTGATTATCGGCGTTAGAAGGTGTGGAATGTTGTCGTACATCTTCATTTCCACCCGCTTGGGGTCCACCATGATAAATTTCACCTCGTCCGGCTTGGCCCGCAGGAGAACACTCATAATCATGGCATTGATCCCGACGCTCTTCCCCGACCCGGTCGTTCCGCCGATCAGCAGGTGCGGCATGATGGAGAGATCTGAAACAATGGGTTCTCCCCGCAGATCGACGCCCATGGCAAGGGTGAGGAGAGAGGGGGCCTTTGCAAATCCATCAAATTCCACGATGTCGCGCAGGCGGATCATCTGGCGGGACCGGTTGGGAACCTCGATTCCCACGGTCGATTTATTAGGGACCCTCTCAATTCGAATCGCCGTAGTCTGAAGCGCCAGGGCCAGATCATCCTGGTACCCCAGAATACGGGAAATTTTTATCCCTGCGGCCGGTTTAAACTCAAACACCGTGACAACGGGGCCGGGATTGATTCCGGCAATGGAACCGTTGATTTGAAATTCCGCAAGCTTGGCCTCGATCGCCTTTCCAAGCTGAACCAGCTGCTTTGCATCTTCCGATTGCCCTCTGTTTGAAGGATCCAGGAGGCCTGAAGGAGGGAGAACGTACTCATGACGGGATGGGGGGGCCAGGGAAAGCTGTTGAGGCGGAGCGGGAGCATGGGTCTGGGTCCTGTCCCGGTCCTTCACCGGTGCTTTCGTCTCCGCGGGCGGCGCCTGTGTCTGTCGACTGACCCTCCGCACTTTCAGATCTGCCGTTCCCTCCCGTTTTGTCACAATGATGCCGCTCTCCTCGAGACGTTCGTACTGCTTGTCGATGACCCGGGAACTCCTGGATTCCTGACGGTAGGAGGACATACGGCTTCGGAACCATTCTATGACACGTGCCGAAAGATCAGAAATCCGCCTGAAATATTCTGAGGGTCCCAGCGAGGTCCAGAAAAAGAGGCCAAGGAGCACAAAGAAGAGAAGAAAGATGGTGGCACCGGTTATGCCGATCAAGGAAACCATGAGATTCCGCACCGTTTCTCCAAACCAGCCGCCTGTCCGAATGATCTGTCCTCTCCAGTGAATATCGAGCAAAATCAGAGCCGAAAGAGCGGGAAGAAAGAGGACAAGGAGGCAGAACCCAAAAATTCGAAGCGGCACAAGCCGGCTTGCCGGGAGCAGGAACCATCGGATTCCGGTAACAAAGACGACGGCCGGAAAGATAAAGGATATCAGGCCGAAGACCTGAAAAAAGAGAGCAGATGTGGATGCCCCGATCGGCCCGAGGAGGTTGCTGTACGGCTCTCCGGCCGGTTGTGAATTAAGAATGGAAGGATCACCCGGATTGTGAGATACAAAAGCCAGGAGAAGAAAGAGACTCACGATGATAATCGTGAAACCAATGATTTCTCTGAAAAATTTATCGGATTCCATGAACGATGAGCATGCCTCCGGCAACTATTATGCAATAGAGGGAAAAACCTTGCAAATTCAACCGTTTCACCATGGGAACAAAGAGAGCCAGGGCAAGGAATCCCGTCAGGAATGTAACCAGGAATGAGGAGAGGTAGAGAACAGGATCGACCGATGAAAGTGCCACACCGGTTTTGAGAATTTCGTAACCCGACGCCGCAAGGATGACGGGGATCGCTGCGATAAAGGTATATCGTGCCGCCTCTTCACGATCGAGTCCTGCGGCCAGGCAGGCCACAACGGTCAGACCCGAACGGGACAGCCCGGGAAAAACGGCGCATCCCTGGGCGAGTCCGATCAGAGCAGCCCGGACAGGGGTCATTTTCGCCGGCAACTCCCGTTGAGGCAATCGGGACGCAAGGGCTAAGACAAGTCCGGTGACCATAAGGTTTCCGGCGACCCACGGCATGGTGTGAAAGGCCACTTCGGCAACGTCGTGAAGAAGAAGCCCCAGACCACCCGTTACTGCCGTCGTGATGACCAGAGGGATCAGGCCTCTGGGTGTAAGATAGCGTGCGAGATCCTTTCGGTAGTAAAGAAGGATGGCCACCATTGTGGCGAGGTGGAGCCAGAGATCGAAGAGCAGGCCGGTCTGTTGAAAGTCGGGGAGAAGCATCTGTACAAAAGCCAGATGTCCGCTGGACGAAACGGGAAAAAATTCCGTCAGCGCCTGAACCAGGCTTAAAAGAAGTGCCGAGGGCAGAGTCATGAATGAACCTCCGCTTTCACAAAGAGTCGCTGGTAATGCCCGGGGGATACCATTCCCGGGCGGCATGCCGGATCAATCCCGGAAGATGCAAGGTCAAACCCTTTCAGGTTATTGCCGAGGGTCTTCCGGGGATGGGCGAAGCAACGATAAAGGAAGGACGCAAATTTTTCATAGGGATAGGGTACGTCGGGTATTCCCGAAAAAACCACCACGGCGGAATCGACCTTCGGAGGCGGATGGAACGCACCGGGAGGAAGAATCAAAGCCCGGCAGACTCTTGCATAGGTCTGGCAAAGGACGGAAAGGGATCCGTAGGGCCGGGTTCCCGGACTCGCACAGATTCGATCCGCCACCTCTTTCTGAAAGGCAAAGACGGCACAACGGACATGGCAGAGATGGGGAAGGTACCGTTGCAGGATGGCTGTTGCAACGTAGTAGGGTAAATTTCCAAGGATGGCCGTGATCTTTCTGTGGACAAGGAAGGCATGAATATCTTCCGGTACCTCCATGGCATCTCCGGCGATCACCTCAACACCCGGAAGCGACGCCTCTTCGACCAGGCCGGGATCCCTCTCAATGGCCACTACGGGGACTCCACGTGCAGACAGGTGACGGGTCAACGCTCCGCCACCGGGACCGATTTCCAGGATCGAATCTCCCGGTTGAAGCTCCAGAAGATCAATGAACCTCCTGGCAAGTCCCTGACTTGATAAAAAGTGCTGTCCCATGATTCGGCCCCTGGGGGATTTAGCCCGCATATTTCATACCCGGTGCGCGGCGAGGGGGGAAAGATGGCTGAAAATGGAAAGAAACCGAGTGAAAGACATCGGTGACACGGCCACAGCCTGCGTTGAGGGTTTGTACATGAGTTCGACGTATCAGCAGGGGATATGACCCCATTCGGTCGCATGAATGGGGATCGTGTCTCAATACGCGCAGATGAAAGCAGATGGCTGCGTATCGCTCGCCATGACTTCCACCTGCCGGGTTCCTCAGGAAACAGCCCGGGGTGTCAGGCAGTTGCGGGAATATTCGCCTCCGCAGCCGCAGGGTGCGTGAGAAATACGGGCTGAACATGGTTCCTATTGTACCGCGACACGGACTCGCTTCAGTGATCCTCCTGCGTTGCGTCCCTGAATCCTTCCCCGAGGAGGAAAAAGCTCATCACGGTTACAACGATGGCCAGGCCCGGAAAGGTGGTCATCCACCAGGCATCCAGGAGTGCATCCTGACCTCCGGCGATCATGTTCCCCCATGATGCGGTGGGCGGCTGAACGCCAAGACCCAGAAAGCTCAATGCGGCCTCAACCAGGATCGTGCCCCCGATGCGGAGTGTTCCATCCACCATGACGGGACCGGAGGCGTTGGGAAGCAGGTGGCGGATAAGAATATGAAAATGGGATGCTCCCATCTGCCGGGCAGCCAGAATAAAGTCTCTCTCCTTTAAAGACAGAATCTGCCCCCGTACCAGGCGGGACACTTCCATCCAGGAGAGGAACCCCAGGACGAGGATCACCATAAGGACAGAAGGCTGTGTCGGCCAGACGGCAACGATCAGAATGAGGAGAAAGAGGCGGGGAAAGGCCATGAGCCCATCCACAATCCGCATCATGACTCCATCCGCCCAGCCCCCCAGATAGCCGGCTGTGGCTCCCCAGAAGGCCCCCAGTCCGACTGCGATGATCATGGCCAGGATTCCGATGCTCAAAGAAACACGGCTGCCGTAAACCAGCCTGGAATAGACACAGCGTCCGAAGTCATCCGTTCCCAGAGGAAAGAAGGTCTTCACATTCTCTTCCGTATGGAAAGAGAGGGGGGAAAGATAGCGGCATTCCGGCAGGGAATAGGTTTCATTGGGGGGATGGAGTGCAATCACGGGTGCAAAGATAGCGATCATGAGGAGCAGAAGCAGAAGGACTGCACCGATACGGGTCTTTTTCGTGGAACGGGTCCGCAGTATTCGGGAAAGGGGAAGGAAGGGAGCGAGGACGGCAAGAATGAAAAGAATAGTCATTTCACCGGTTCCCGTCATGGAACGCAACGTCCCGAACCGCACGATGGTGAGGATCAGAGGAATCGTAAGCAAAAGCCTAGTTCGCATGCCTCACCCTTGGATCGGCCACGGCATAGAGAAGATCAGCCAGGAGGTTGCCGATGATGACCATGACGGCGGCAACGAAGGTCGTCCCGATGATCAACGGATAGTCCCGGTACATCATGGCACCGTAGGTCAGTCTCCCCATGCCCGGCCAGGAAAAGATGACCTCAATGATCAGGCTGCCGGACACGAGAAAGGGTAGAGCCATTCCAGCGAGGGTGATCATGGGGAGGATGGCATTCGGAAGAGCATGACGGAAGATGATTCTCTTTCGTGAAAGCCCCTTGGCTTTTGCCGTTTTGATAAAGGGCTGCGCCAGGGTCTCCAGCATGCTCTGACGCATGAAACGGTTCGTCGCAGCGGCACCCGATATTCCCAGGATCAGGGCGGGGAGAACCAGGTGATAGAGAAAGTCAAGAACCTGGGCCGCCAGGGGCAGGGTCTGAAACCCGGGCCGATGCATGTGGGAAGGTGGAAAGATGGGAACGATATAGGCAAAGAGGAGAAGGGCCATGAGACCCAGCCAGAAACCCGGGACCGCATAGAGAACAAAGCTGACGGACGAAATGATCTTATCCGGCCACCGGTTCCTCTGGATCGCCGAAAGAATGCCCAGCAGAATCCCCAGCGCGAAATCGATGATCAGGGCGGTTCCACCCAGGGCCAGGGTACGGGGAAGTGTTTCGGCGATCAGGCTGACCACGGGCCTTCGATGCTCGTAGGACATTCCGAAGTCCCCCCGGACAAAGGAAGAAAGCCATTGGAGATACTGTATGTGGAGGGGACGGTCCAGACCGTAGGCAACCCGGAGCTGTTCCCGGACTTCCGGAGAGATACCGGGCTGAAAAAAGATCTGTGTCGGATCTCCCGGGGCGAGATGAACCGTGAAAAAGACGGCGGTCATCACCAGCCAGAGCAGGAGAAAAGAGGAAAGAATCCGAAGGGTAAGACGCCTCATCGGGCCAGTGTCCACTCCTCCAGACGGTAATAGGAAGACAGGGCATTCATCTCAAAATGGGTCACGCGGGTGCTGACTCCGTTCAGGCGGTCATTCTCATAGAGGAAGGTGAAGGGCAGATCCTCTGCAATTATCGCCTGAATTTGATCCCAGAGAGGCTTCTGGCGGTCAAGGGGCAACTCCACAACTTCCGCGAGGAGGCGGTCCGCTTCGGGATTACTGTAGGAGACCACGTTGATCCCCTGCTCCGGGTCGATGGCATCGGTGTGCCACAGGTCGCGGAAGTCGAGTTTGGTTGCGACAGCAAGACCATTGACGCACGCATCAAATTCCTTTCCCATCAGGCGCTGAATAAAGGGGTTGAAGTCGAGAAGCTGGATGTTGACCTTAATCCCCAGTGTTCCGAGATCCCGCTGAACCAGGACCGCAATATCATTCCGAATCTTGTTCCCGGAATTCGTAATCAGCGTAAAGGCGAAGGGCTGGTTGTCCCGGTCCAGGATTCCGTCCCCGTCATGATCCTCCCATCCCTGCTCCTTCAATATCTGCCTGGCAGTTTCCGGATCATAGGGAAGGGGCTTTACCTCGTTGTTGTGAGCCCAGAAATCGGCAATAATGGGTGACGCGGCGACCTTGGCATACCCGTACCAGACCGTCTGGACGATGGATTCCCGGTCAATTCCCATTGTCAGAGCCCTTCTCACCTCTTTCGAGCGGAAGAGCGGGTTGGTGAGGTTCCACCCGATATAGCCGTACTGGATGTCTCCAAACTGAACGAGTCGCACGTTCTGTGATTCCTTTACCTTTACGGCATCCTTGGGGGGAATGACCGCCATGACATCGATCGTTCCGGCCAGAAGCTGCTGAAGAAGGCTGTTCTGGTCGGGAATGATCTGGAAGAGGATATGGTTGATCTTGGGATATCCCTTCCTGTAATAGGATGGATTGGCGGAAAGCAGGATACTCTCCCCCCTCCTCCAGTCCGTGAGCGTGTAGGGACCGGAGACAACCATGTTCTTTGAAAAGTCGTGATTAACCCAATCTTCCGGCGGAATTTTTTTCCATACATGGGCCGGGAGAATTTTTCCCTCGTTAATATCCATGAGGGCGTAAGGATAAGAATGGGTAAGGGTAAAGACCACAGTCTGAGGATCGGGAGCCTCCACCCGCTCAATCGAGGCCTTGGATCCCCTTCCGCTCCATCCCATTTCCTCCGACGTTGCCGCGTTGTGGGTAAAGAGGACATCCTCGGAGGTTACGGGCGTTCCATCACTCCAGGTCACTCCTTCACGGAGATGAACCGTGTAGACCGTGCCATCCTCGGAGATATCCCAGGAAGAAGCCAGCATCGGTTTGAAAGAGGGTGGTTTTTCCGTGAAATCGGGCTGTTCTTCCATGAGCTGAAGGTAGAGATTCTTCGTCAGGTCGGACGTAAAGGCGGAATGGCTGGCATAGTCGTTCACCGTATCCATGTCCCCGATGATGCCGATAACCAGCGTGTCGGGCGGCAGGGAGGAACGCCCCCCTCCGCAGGCACAGAGAAAGGCAAAAAAGATGAGGAAAAATAAGCCTCGAACCCTTGACATAGCGCCTCCTGGTCTGTATTCTAGCATACATGAATACCCTCCTACTCTTTGCCGTAGTGTCTGTCTTTGTCCAACCCTGCGCTGACCGTGACATGTACGTGGAAAAATATGGCGGGCAGCCCTATGGAAAGTGCATGATCCTCTACCAGGACAATGAACTCCCCCTTTCTCTCAAGCAAACCTTTTCCACCACATGGGTCAAACCCAAGACAACCCACTCCTGGTTTGAAGGGGAATACATGCAGATGGACCAGGTCCAGAATATCCTGGGCATGCTGGGCCAGGGCATGAACGTGGAAATCATGGACGGCGGGACCGCCGACCTCTCCAACCAGGAACTTTCCGGACACGCGCAGAACCTGGACGCGACAGGGTCCGACCCGCACGCCACTTCCACGACAGGAATTGTCGTCGCCCAGGGGGCCACCAATGCCCAGTACAAGGGAATGGCGCCGGGAGCCTACGCCTACGTCCGGGATTACAACGGAGACATCTTTTCCGAAAAGGAAATGGACTTCCCGGCCTACAATATCGCCGCCGACAACAACTCCTGGGGATATGTCCTTGGCTGGACCTGGGGATCGAAGAATAAACCCCAGTTCTATTGCTACAACTCTTCGGAGTATGTCGCGGACGGATTCGGGGACTATGACAACTACGCTAAGGAGATGGACAACCTGATTCTCCCGATTGGATCGGAGCCGTTAAAGACCGTCGTTGTCTTTTCTTCCGGGAACGATCGCGGAGAGATCTATTCTCCCGCGATTTATGGAGGCCATAACCACTGTTACTGCCCTGATTCTACAAGCCGCTGCGACTCCGCCCTCCATACCGATGAACACGATCCTGACCCCGATTACGGTTCGGTGGGCAACCTCTCCTGCTCCAAGAATGCCCTCGTGGTCGGCGCCATGTACAAAGACACCATGACAAATAAATACAGGCTTGTAAGTTTTTCATCCTCCGGTCCCTGCAACAACGGCGTAATGAAACCCGATTTCGTAGCGCCAGGAAAGGATATTTCCACCATCGGCTATGCCGGGTATGTCGACGGCACCTCCTTTGCGGCTCCTTACATCACCGGCATTTCCGCCGTCGTTTCGCAGAAGTGGCAGGAAATCTGGGGGGAGCTGGCCGATGTATCGATCGTCCGGGGCTTCCTGGCCCAGACGGCAGAGGATCTTGAAAACCCGGGACCTGACTACCATTTTGGCTACGGCCTTCCCCAGGTACGGGACGCCATCGAACTGATGGATCTCACCGATCACTACACTCAGGGCAGGGTCGATAGCGACATGACCCAGAGTTACACGATTACCAAAAATGATTCCGACCCTCTCCGGTGTACCCTCTCCTGGCTCGATTACGGCGGTTTCTATCTCTCCTCCGACCTGGACCTCTCCATTGTTTCGGGATCGACAACCTACTATCCCTACCTTCTTGATCCCAATAATCCATCCTTTCCCGCCACGACGGGGACGGACCATCAGAACGTTTCCGAACAGGTCGATGTCTGTGCCACCCCTCCCTGTTCCTCCACTCCGCCCGGGACTTACACCGTCAACGTCTTTGCCAACTGGCCGATCTTTACCGACGGAGGCCATCCCTATCTCCTGATCTGCAGCCATTCCATCGGGGGCGGCGGAGAAGCCTGTAATGGAGCCGGGGAACCCAACAATTCCTTATCCCAGGCCTATTACATCCTATACAGCGGTGCTTACCAGACCGATCTCTGTCCCGACGGGGATGTGGACTACTACACCTTCGACCACTTTGCCGACGGGCCGATGACCCTGACCCTGACCGGCGGGACCCTCGACGTCACGCTCACGACGCTGAACGGTAACCCGGTGGACTCGGGGACCTCCATCAGTCAGCCCAACCTTGCCCGGGGTTCCTACGTGATCAAGGTTGCATCTCCGACCGGAACCAAGGTAAACTATTCGATGTCGCTTTTGAAACAGGACTACGCCCACCGGCGCCCTGTATCTTGACCATCTTCAGGGAGGATGTACATGAAAAAATTATTATTTACGCTTCTTGCTCTTTCAATTGTTAGCACGGCATTCGGAGTATTCCGGACTGCCGAGGCTGTCATCGTTCCGGCAGCCGCCAGAACCGCCGGTGCCGGTGGAACCAACTGGCAGACCGACATTACGATCTATAATCCCAACAACTTTGATGTCTATCTGACACTCTGGTACATTCCCTCCGGCCTGACCGGCGGGTACCAGGAACTCGCCCTGACCGATCCCCTCGGAGCCGGGGAGAGCACAACGATCAGTGATATTATCGGTTACTTCGCCGAATCGGGATCGGGTGCCCTCTTTATATGGGGCCAGGACGCCGGTGATTTCGATGCAGACATCATTGCCACATCCCGAACCTGGACCCCGGACCCTGGCGATGCCAGCAAAGCCTACGGCCAGGGCATCCCGGGCCTTCCCTGGTACTACTTTGCCGATCCCAACTACGCGGCGGAGGGCATGGACCATCTGCTCATCTTCGATCTGGAGAACACGACCACTTTTCGGACCAACGTTGGAATCCTGAATGTCTCCGACAGCGTGACCGAGACGATCCAGGTGGAGATCCTGGACGGTGCCGGTAACGTCTACGGGCCCCTGGAATACACGATGGGCCCCCTCTCCCAGTTTCAACAGGGCAACATTCTCAACCAGCTGGGCCTGACCGGATCGGGCTTCATGGCCCGCGTATCGATCAAGTCCGGATCGGTTGTGGGTAATGGAGTACCCGCCGTCATGGCCTACGGCTCCAAGGTACATAACGTGAGCGGAGACCCGACCTACCTCGAGGCCGCCTTCTCGGTCCGACCGGATATCGACTGCATCTGGCCGACCAACTGATCCGCACCGACGTATTGACCATGGAGAGCGTCCGACCCGTGTGCCGGACGCTCTTTTCTTTCCCATGATCGACCCGACCCCCCTTCTCCGTATCGACGGCCTCACCCTTCATGCTTCCCATGCACTTCTGGAAGAAGTCGATCTGACTCTTCAGCCGGGAGAGGTTCTGGCCCTTGTCGGAGAATCCGGGAGCGGAAAGAGCATGACAGCCCATGCCGTCATGGGCCTTCTGCCACCCGGAATTCGAGTTACGGCCGGATCGATCGAGCTGAAAGGGGAGGATGTAACCCGTGTGGATGAGGCGCGCTGGCGTCAGATCCGGGGCCGCACCGTCTCCATGGTTTTTCAGGAATCGATGAGCGCCCTCAACCCCGTCCTTTCCATCGGCACCCAGCTGGCTGAAATTTTTCGCCAGAGAGAAGACCTGGGAAAGAGAGAGGCCCTGTCCCGCTCCCGGGATGCACTGGCCGGGGTCCGGATCCACGATGCTGAGGGCACGCTTCGGCTCTTTCCTCACGAACTCTCCGGCGGAATGCGTCAGCGGGTCATGATCGCGATGGCCCTGGCAGCGCATCCCGATCTCTTGATCGCCGACGAGCCGACCACAGCCCTGGATGTCACCGTGCAGACGGAGATCCTCCACCTCCTTATGGATGCAAAGAAAAGCCTCGGCTTTGCCCTTCTCTTTATCACCCATGATCTTTCCCTTGTCGCCCACATCGCCGACCGGGTCGCCGTTCTCTATGCCGGAATGGTGATGGAGGAGGGTGCCACGGAGCAGGTGATCCATCACCCCGCCCACCCCTATACGCGGGCCCTTCTCCGTTCCCGTCCATCATCTGCAACAAGGGGCAGGCCCCTTCCCACCATTCCCGGTAATGTACCCTCTCCGTCCGAAAGGCCACCCGGCTGTCCCTTCGGTCCCCGATGCGAAGAATCCGAACCGCGATGCTCGGAACACCTTCCTTTGCTGGTATCGCTTCAGGACGGCGCCTGCCGCTGTATCCATGCGGAGAACCAAAGTGGCTGACGCGATCCTTTCCGGTCACAATCTTTACGTCTCCCGAGGGGGCCGATCCATCCTCCAGGATGTCTCTTTCTCGCTTGTACAGGGAAAGACGCTGGGCTTTGTGGGTGAATCGGGAAGCGGGAAGACGACTCTGGCCCTGACCTCGGTCGGTCTCCTCTCCTCCGAACAGGGAGAGGTACGGTACAAAGGCCGAAGCCTGTCCCGTCTGAAGGGACAGGATCTTAAGGATTTTCGACGCACGGTCCAGTATGTCTTTCAGGATCCCTTTGCCTCCCTCGATCCCCTGCAGACCGTACGTTCCATCCTTCAGGAACCCCTGTTCATCCACAGGGTTGACCGGAAGGAGGCAGCCGGGAGGATCCGGCAAACGCTGGAGGAAGTGGGGCTGGGCGAGTGGATTCTGGACCGGCTTCCCCACCAGATCTCAGGAGGACAGCGTCAGAGAGTCGCCCTGGCAAGAGCCCTGGTTCTGGATCCCGACATCCTGGTTCTGGATGAACCGGTGGCCGCACTCGATGTCAGCATTCAGGCACAGGTTCTCAATCTTCTCCAGGATCTCATTCAGCGGCGATCGCTTTCCCTTCTCTTCATTGCTCACGATCTTCACCTTGTCCATCTCTTTTGTGACAGAGCCCTGGTCATGTACAGAGGACTGGTGGTGGAAGAGGGTCACGTGACGGATCTCTTTGCCCGACCGAATCACCCCTATACGCGCCTGCTTCTTCAATCTGTTCTGAGCGGTATTCCCGGTGAGCCCCTTCCTGAAATCTCTCCGGTGGACTCTGAAGAGATTCTCCCGGATTCGGGATGCCCCTTTGCTCCTCGATGTAACCGGAGAATCGATATCTGTAAGCAACGCGTTCCGCCTGCTGAGAACCGGGACGGGGTTGCATTTCGCTGTTTTCGTCCGGAAAATGAACCTAAACGGTCCTGATTGCGTACTATTGCTGTAGTGTGTCTTTTGAAAGAGGAGGTATCCATGTTTCGAACGATCGGTATTGCTATTCTGACTCTGTCCACCGCCCTGTTTGCCCAGGAGATGTCCCTGCAGGACTGCCTGAACCGGGCTCTGAAAAATAATCTGGATATCCAGATCCAGGCCCTTGACACACAGATGAGCGGGGAAAATGTTCGCTCTTCGATGGGGATCTTTGACCCGGTCCTATCCGCTCGATACTCCGAAGACTCCAATACCAGTCCCTCGGTCTGGGAACTTCAGGGTGCCCAGGTCTTTAAATCGGAAGGGAAGGATGGAAGTTTTTCGATCAGCCAGCTTATCCCTTCGGGAGGTTCCGTTTCCCTGTCCTATCAGGCAAACCGGTCGGAAAACAACTCCACCTTCTATACCGTCAATCCCTCCTTTACAGGCTCCCTTTCACTGGGATTCAGCCAGTCCCTTCTTCAGGGGTTCGGAACCGATGTCACCCGGTACCGGATCACCCTGAATGAACAGGCCCACTCGACATCCCGGGAGCAGCTCCGCTATCAGATCATGTCCACAATTCTCGCCGTGGAAAAGGCCTACTGGGACCTTCACTATGCCCTGGCGGACCTGGAGGTGAAGAAGGTCGATCTCGAACTGGCCCGGGAGCTTCTGGAAGACACCCAGAAGCGCATCGATCTGGGAACCCAGGCTCCCATCGACATCTACCAGGCCCAGGTGGGGGTGGCCACCCGGGAAGAGCAGATCATTCTGGCTCAAAATACCGTAGCCGCCGCTCAGGATCACCTGAAAAATCTTCTGAACGTTACCGATCCCAAAGAGTGGGACCAGGAAATCATTCCCATCGAGGAGGTTGAAACCAGCGATCTCGAGTTTGACCTCAACGAAAGCTATGAAGAGGCCCTTACGCTCCGCCCCGATGTCCGGATCAAGCATCTGGACTTTGAAGCGAAAAAGAACGACTATCTCGTGGCAAGGAACAACCTCCTTCCCAGCCTGGACCTCAACGTGAATTACTGGTACGCAGGCTCCGGTGGAGACACAATCATCAGGGATCCAAACTCGGGAGAGGTTCTCGAAATCATTCCGGGAGGTCTTTCCGACGCCAACGAACAGGTTCTGGACCGCGACTATGGAAACTGGACCGCAGCATTGACCTTCTCCATGCCGATCGGGAACCGGGACGCCCGTGCAAAACGAACGATTGCCGAACTCACACTGGACCGTGCCGATAAAGAAATGGAGCAGCTTCGCCAGGCGGTATTTCTGGAAATCCGAAACGCTCTCAGAAACCTGGCGACCGCCAGACAATCGATGGAAGCCGCCCGGGTCAGTCGAGTCCTGGCGGAAAAAAACCTGGATGCCGAGAGAAAAAAGTACGACAACGGAATGACAACGTCTTTCCAGGTTCTTGAGGTCGAAGCCGATCTTTCCGATGCCAAAACCCGGGAAATCATGGCGCGGATCAATGTGCGCAAGGCGATTGCCGACTTCCACTTTTCCGTGGGGAACCTGGCCGACTACGAAAACCTGGACATCGTGGAAAGTAATGCCCCGCAATACGGTCAGCCTCAGAAACGGATCCCGGTCTTCTCTTACGGGTGGTGGATCCGTAACGACAGCAGACTTTCAGCTCCCTGAGGGGGTTTCCGGCTCGCCCACGCGGACGATGGAGCCACGAATCAGCTCGTTGTCCGCAAGGGGGCGAAACCGGTACCGATAGGCGTACCGGTCTTTCCGCTGGACGAGGCTTGTTGAAAGCAGGATGTAATGTCGTTCACCGTATTCCACAACCTGGACATCGGACCATGGCTTCAGCTCGGAAGAATAGAGGTCGATCCCGCGATCCGGGTTCTTTTCATCTGTCACGATCTCATCAGACGTTTGCGGTCCGATCTTCCGTTTTAGACGAAAAGAATGGAACCCTTCTTGTCCTGTGGTCCAGATTTGATCCACCATCCAGAGAGGAAAGATGCCCAGATGCCTCCCGGTAAAGGATGCCTCAAGAGCACGGACGATCCCTTCCAGGAAGAAATAGAGCAGAATCCAGCTCTGGGGCTTTAAGAAAAAGGCAAGGTAACCGAAGGCGCCAATTCCGAAGAGTTCACCGTACGTCGTCGAATCCTTCGTAACAACGTAGTCGTATCCGGAAGTTGAAATAAATCCCTCCACATGAGCAATCAGACCTGCGAAAAGGAGCCCTGCCCCGGCGCATGCTTCCAGGACACCGGAAAGGGCATGGGCCGGTGCGGATGAAAAGGAAGACAGGGGATCCTTCATTTTCCACCGTTCAGGAAGGAAAGAGATGAAAAAGGCCAGAAAAGAGTGGACCACCCAGCGGGCCATGGCAATCAGATCCTCCATGGAGTTATTATACAGAGACTTTGGCTGTTTCTGATCTATTGACAACCAGCGGGTGACTTTATAGGATAGGTCCATGTCTACAATCAAACCCTTCAGGGCATTGCGCCCCCGGAAAGACCTCGCGGAGCGTGTCGCCGCACCTCCCTATGACGTCGTGAATACGAAGACAGCCATGAAGATGGCCGAAGGCAACCCATTGAGCTTTCTCCGGATCGCACGAGCGGAAATCGACCTTCCTCCGGGAACCGATCTCTATGATGCGTCCGTTTACGCCATGGCGGGGGAGAACCTGCAGCGCCTGGTCAGGGATGGGATCATGGTTCAGGATCCAACGCCCTGTCTCTACCTCTACCGCCAGACCATGGACGGAAGGACCCAGCTGGGGCTGGTCACCCTGGTCTCCGCCGTCGAGTACGATGAGGGAAAGATCAAGATCCACGAAAAGACCCTGAAGCGGAAGGAAGATGACCGGGTAAACTACATTCTGGGAACCCGGGCCCATAACGAACCCGTATTCCTCTCCTTTCGAGCCACAGAGACCCTTCGGACGCTGATGCAGGATCCGACTAAACAGGAACCGGAATACGACTTCACGACCGACGATCAGTTCGGCAGGGTGCGCCACGAGTTCTGGGTTGTGGATGATGAGAATGCGATCAAAGCCATTTCCGATGCATTTTCCACACTGCCCGCCCTCTATGTCGCCGACGGACATCACCGTTCCGCATCGGCCTGGAGAGTCTGGAAACAGCTGAAATCGGAAAATCCGAACCACACCGGGCAGGAAGAATATAACTTTTTCATGGCGGTTGTCTTTCCCCATGATGAACTCTTTATCTACGACTACAACCGTGTGATTCGAGACCTGGGCGGACTTTCCCCTGAGAAATTTTTCGAAAAAGCATGCCAGTCCTTTACGGTTTCCACACCCTTTCCGAGTCGAAAGCCCGCACAAAAACATGAATTTGGCATGTACATGGATGGAACCTGGCACCTTCTGACCGCCCGTCCCGGATCATTTGACGGGAACGACCCCTACCAGCGACTCGATGTGTCCATCATCCATGAAAACCTGATTCAGCCGGTCCTCGGAATTGACGACCCCAAAACCAATCCGAGAATCGATTTTGTCGGGGGAATCCTTGGGATGGACGAGCTGGAACGCCTTGTTGACAGCGGAGAGTTCACACTCGCCATCAGTATTTTTCCTACGAGCCTGGAGGATGTCTTTGATGTGGCGGACCGGAACATGACCATGCCGCCAAAATCGACCTGGTTTGAACCAAAATTGAGGAGCGGCCTTTTCGTCCACCCTCTGGACAGCTGACGTAGGGCTGATTTTTCCTATTCTGACCAGGAGCCTTCGTATACGCAGGCGTTGGCTCCCTGGATGACACACTCGCTGTGAACGAGATGGATATCCTTTCCTCCGCTCAATTCCAGGGTTCGCTCCATCCAGCCTGCAAGGTCAAAGCAGAAAGCCCGGCTGATGGGGTGGAAATCCCGCACGGTAGCCTTGGCGCCCCGGTTGTCCAACGACTGAACGTCAAGTTTTCCCACACTGTAATACCGGTTCCAGAGCATACCTGAAAGTGAGAGCAACCGGCGGGGCCCTCCGACTTTCATAAAGATCTTGTGAATCGTCGTAAGCTCAAATTCCGCCGTAAACCTTCCAATCTGCCAGCACAGGCTCAGGTCACCCCGGCCGAGAACCCTGTCAACTGCCTCGTAGAAACGGACCTGATACTCGAAGGGATACCACTCGGAAGGCACAACCCGCGAGGCCAGAAGAGAAGCCAGATCCCCGTCCAGAACGTCCAGAACCCGTTTCAGAGCTTCATCCCCATGGCGATCAACGACGTACGCTAACGCACCTTTCAGCGTGTAGCCCTTGGAACGTATTCCACCCTTGTCTGCCATACCCGGAGTGTACCACATGGAGCCCGTCTCCCGCCATGGTAAACTGATCTTACATGGTATTCCGCATCTTTTTCCTGCTTTCCTTTTTCTTTTTTTCCTTCCCTGCATTGTCGGAGGATGGCTGGATTTTCACCACAAGAGACCTTCTCTCACACTGGTCCTCGGAAAATGAAATCCGATGGGAACTCCCCCTGACGCGCGAAGAATGCTTTGAGGGACGATGGAGCAATCTTGAAGGGGACACTGCTGAACCGTTCCGCTGGATCCTTGACCGATCTGTCGGCATAAAGGTTCCGTCTTCCAATGAATCCTGGACCCATGTTTCACTTCGTCTGCGGGCCTTTCAACCGCGACAGGTCGTGACCATCTCTCTCCATGGAGGGGAATCGAGATCTTTCCCTCTGGACACGACATGGCAATGGATCACCCTCGAATGCCCGCCGACAAAAGAGGCCGTCTTGACCTTTCGATTTACCCGATTGTGGTCTCCATCTGAAGTGGATCCGGAAAGCAATGATCGTCGGTTTCTCGCCGCCGCCCTTTCCAGGGTGCTCATCTCCAGGGGTAATCCCTCGAGTCTGAATCCCTCCTTTTCATGGAAAGGAGATCAGCTGTACCTCAATCCTGGTGCAGCCATCCACGGCATCCTTCCCCTGCCTGAGAACTTCACCTGGACATTTACCACGAATTCCCCCCTGGATCTCTCCGCACGACAGTTCCACACGACTCTTTCGGGATCCACCGTTGTGAGACGAAAGCTCATGGGAGAAACCTATCCCCTTGTCCGAATCGCAAACCCTTCACCAGACAGGACAGCCATCCTTACCGTCTCCGGCCAGTGGACGCGGACAGACCGTAAAAAGGGGAATCGAATCTATATGTTTTTCGGTCGGGGGATCCAGGAGAGCGATCTCTTTTCCCTGACGCATATTCGTTCAGACTATCAACTCTCGTGGATCGAGGCATCCGTGGCAGAGGATGCCTTTGGTTACATTGCAGAAGGATCGGACCTGGCTCCTCACACCATGCCTCCCCTTCCCATCCTCCTTCTCCCCGCCGGATTTTTCCCTGCCGTTGTCCCCTGTCCTGCAATGAAAACCTTCAGCCAAAAGGATGAACCTTCCGAATACAGCCCAAACCTGATTCAAATCGACCTTGGGGACCTATCCTCATCCTTTTTTGACCTTCCCCGAATTTCACAGACACGGTTCTGGATGGAGAATAACGGCCCCCTCTTTCTCACCCCGGAAGGAGCCCTGACCCTGAATGTCGTCGTAAATCCGGGAGAAAACACTTTCATCCTTCAAAGGGAAGACCCGACGGGGTTTGTGGATGCCTTTGTCGTGAACCGTGCGGAAATCCAATCGGCTCAGGTCGCAACCCTTACCCTTTCCGACGGGTGGATGGAGTCAGGCACGCGGAAAATGCTGCTCCGAAGGGGAAAGATCACCGTGATCTCATCGGAAAGAGAAGCTCACACAGCGACGATATGTCTGCGTGGGGTCGAAAGGATTCATCCATCCCGGCGGGAATCGATTCGAAGGGAGCGGCTGAACGACCTTGAACAGACTCTTCTAACCCTGAAATCGAAACAGACAAAAGCAGACAACCTCTGGATCTTCCTCTTTCTTGGAGAAGCCGAAACATCCAGGTACCTCTATATGTGCCGGGGTCCAGCCGATACATCTGACATCGGGAACCTGGCCCGGACGATCGCGACATTTCTTCAGATGGACGAGAGAGATCTTCCTCCCCGTTTTTTTCCCCGTTGAAATGGTGTGCGCCTTCATTTTGTTATCAAAGGTATGAACACCCTACTTCTTTTTCTCGCTCTGGCCATGCCCCAATTCACCGACACCGTCTCCGTGCATCTTGCCACGGTCGACGCTGTCGTCACAGACCATTCCGGCCACCAGATCCTTGGATTGACTCCGGATGATTTCACCCTCCTCGTCGACGGCGAACCGGTGGAGATCAACTCTCTGGAGTATTACTCCACACGCCATCCCATTGTGGCGGACCCATCTTTTCGCCCTGAACCTCTGCCCGGGCGTCAATTTGTGATTCTGATTCAAAAACAGATAGACGGATCGGATTTTTCCAGAATGAAGCAGGTTCAGAGGGACCTGGAATCGTTCCTGAACTCCCGGTTCCGGGACGGAGACACGGCGGCGATCTTTACTTTCAAAAGCAGGCTCCTCTGCCTGAGTGACTTTACGGGAAGCCGTGATGCCCTCCTCCAGACCGTCCAGGACCGATTCCTGACCGACCAGGCCATCGACATGCCCGACTGGGTGGCTCCCCCGGAGGAACTGAACGCCCAGCTCTTCATCGACGGTCTGGAATCGCTCACTCTTGCCCTGGAACGGATCGATGGCAGGAAAGACATGGTCCTCTTCTCTTACGGGTTCGGGAAGCTCAATTTTGCATCCATCGGGCGCCCCATCGGGGACTATTCAACCACCCGGCAGTTCGATCGCCTGATCGAGGAGTTAAACAGCGCCAATACAGCGGTCTACATCCTGGATCTTCACCGCGGTGCGGGACACACTATGGAGGCCATGCTGTCGACCGTTGCGGATCGGACAGGCGGAACCTACTATCCATACGGGGAACACTTCCTCTCCTCTCTCAAGGAAATCGAAAAATCCACCGGAGGCTATTACCTCCTCACCTATTACACCCGTACAAAAGCGGATGAGGAGCCCCGCTACCGATCTATTGAAGTCCGTTTGGCCAACCCGACCTTCCGGGTCGTGGCACGGGAGGGAATCCAGTATTGAATTCCGGACGGGATCCCTCTCCGCCTTCTGAGGAGTCTGGACCCGTCCTCCTCTGCTCCCATGCACTCGGAAACGATCCGGCGCTGGATCTGACAACAGAGGAAATCTTTCTTTCCGCGGGAGCCAGCGCCCTTTTCATCTATCGCTGGAACCGGCCCGTTCTTGTCCTTGGCTACGGTCAGGAAACCGGCGATGTCGATCTCGAGTTCTGCCGGAGCAGGAAAATTCCGGTTCTAAGGCGAATTTCCGGAGGGACAGGTGTCTTTCACAATGGGGACCTCTCGATTTCCCTCTCCCTTCCTCCGAACCATTCGTGGGCTTCTACCATCGGATCCCTCTACGCACGGTTTGTTGAAGTCCTTTTTTCCACCCTGAACCCGAGAGTCGCCCACCTCTCCCCGTCAGAAGGCTCCGATTCCTCCTCCACGGTGAGGTCTCCCATCTGTTTTGAAGACTACCGGTCCGAGACAATTCTCATTGGAGGAAAGAAGGCCATTGGCTGTGCCCAGGCCCGCCGGAAGAGCGGGACGCTTATTCACGGCACGCTGCTCCTCCATCAGGATCCAGCCCTGTACGCCAGAGTATTTGGTGTTCGGGAAGAACGGGTTGCCCGGTCCATCGCCCCCATCCCCCTGGAAGAAAATGAAATCCCTGATCTGATCAAAGATCTGACAGGTGCATTTTCCGACGCTCTTCAAATTCCCTGCCGATCCATGGATCCACCCGAAATTCCTGAAGAATTAAAAACCCGATACCTCTCCGTCCGCTGGAATCCCCTCTTTGAAGCCTGAACCTTATTCTTGCGATCCGTTCAATTCCCGGATCACATTCCGGGCCAATGTCTGAAAGGCGATAGCCGCCGGAGAATCCGGAGCGATCATCACCAGGGGTGTGCCCTCGTCTCCGGACGGTGGAAGGGCCGGGTCGATAGGGATTTCCGCCAGGAGCGGTACATCGAGTTCTTCCCCTGTTCGGCGGCCTCCGCCCTGACGAAAAATCGGCGTCATCTCACCGCAATGGGGGCATACAAAGGTACTCATGTTTTCCACGATTCCCAGGACGGGGATCGATAGGCGTCGAAACATCTGAAGTCCCTTTCGGGCGTCCACGAGAGCGACATCCTGAGGGGTGGTCACAATGACGACCCCGGAGAGGGGCAGCGTCTGACAGAGCGTAAGCTGGGCATCGCCCGTCCCGGGAGGCAGGTCGATCACGAGAGCGTCCAGATTTCCCCACGCGACGTCTTTAATGAACTGTTCAATGGCCTTCATGACCATGAGTCCCCGCCAGATCACGGGGGAGTCGGAATCCGTGAGAAATCCGATGGACATGACCTGGATGCCATTTGCCTCCACAGGGAGGATCTTCTTTTCTTCATTCGCGTAGAGCTTTCCCTCCCGGATTCCCAGCATGATCTGCTGGGATGGACCGTAGATGTCGGCGTCCAGCATTCCGACCTTCCATCCCAGGGATTTCAGGGCGCAGGCGAGGTTTGTGGCAACGGTAGATTTTCCCACCCCTCCCTTTCCGGATGCAACAGCAATCTTATATCGAATCTGCTTGAGAAGATCACCCTCGGGATGGATAGGTCCCTGCTTCTGTGTCTGCGGTTTTTGCAGGTCCACGTCGACGGTGACGGTTTCCACCCCATCCAGGCCGGTCAGAACCTCCGTTATGCTTTCTGAAAGTTCCCGGTCCACGTTTTCCCGTTCGGAGGTCAGCTCCAGTCGGACATGGATCGCTGATCCCTCCGTGTGTATCTCCTTCACAAACCCGAAGGAGACGATGTCACGTGTCAAACCGGGGAAGGAAACGGTCTGTAAAGCCTGCAGAATCCTGTCTTTTTCAACCATCAGAGACTCCATCCCAGACGTTTCCGGGCTTCGAGCGAGGCCATGGACCGGGACCAGGGGGGATCCCAGACGATCTCCACAATGATCTCTTCGAATCCACTTCTCTGTAACGATTCTTCCACCATCTTCCTGATCTGGCTGTGGAGAGGGCATCCCCGTGTTGTGAGCGTCATTTGAATTCGCACGGAGGCTCCCTCGACATGGACACCGTAGATCAGGCCCAGATCGACAATATTGACCGGAATTTCCGGATCCATGACCGTGGATAGAATCTCCATAACTTTATCCTGCTGAAGTTGCGTCATCGTACACGTCCTCCTATCCATGTACAAACGGCAATGGGGATCACTTTCTTCCCGACCCGCCCTTCTCTTTCCGGATAGAATTCCCCATTTCCATAAATTTTTCATGCAATACATTTGTAAGAACTGAAACCCGGATGTAGCCGTGTGTCTGCAAATTCCAGGTCCAGCGACCAACCTGTTTTATGGTCAGAACTGCAGGACGAGGGTCAGAAGGCCGGCAAGGCTCCGAAATCCGTCCTGGACAAAGTCGGGAAGGACCGGACGTGACACGGCCCTTGTCAGAACAAGGGCCGTGCACAAAAGCGAACCGAGGAGAAGGAGAGAGGCTCCCAGTCGACGTCTCACTCGAGATCTTTCTCCTTCCGTTTCAGTTCACCTCGTTTCAGCTCGTCCACCTTCAACGTCGGGGTGATCGTACCCTTCTGCTGGGGAACCGGTGGACGCGTAGTTCGATCCATCACGTTGATCTGAACCGGAACGTTGATCTTTGCATAGTTTTTATCACTCGTAAAAACGGTGAGTGAACCCTGAAGGTCAAGGTCATCTTTGACCTCTCCCGTGTAATGCAAAAGAATCTGGTAGGATGATCCTTCCCGGATGGTCTTCCTTTCAATCTCCAGAGAAGGCACGTCCGTTGTCACATTTTCCACGGTAAAATCGGTGGCATCATGCTTGTTGACCGTTACGGCATAGGTGGTTCCAGGATAGACTGGGTCCACACCTCCGTCTTCGATCCAACCTTCCCCTACTCCGGGGATCCAGATCTTATACCAGCCGTCGCGGGTTTCGCGGACATTCAATGTCGTGCCCGGCTCAGCCACATGAATGACTTCGGCGTCAGCCTGCGGTTCCTTGTGAATGCTGACTTTTACATCCTTCACCCTGGCCTGATAGGCCTGGGTCCGAATGGTCATGCGGACCTGGTTGGGAATCGCGGAGACAAGCGGGTTCATTCGGACGAAGGCGTCGACAACCAGAAGAGGCATATCGGGAACGTCGGTCTTGATGGTGATCTTACTGCTCAGATTTCCCGTTGGAGCATCGGGCTTCACTTTCAGGGAAAGAGTGGCCGTCTGTCCCTCTGTAATGGCTGTACCCCATGCCGGATCGGAGGATACCTCCATATAATCCGGTTTCGCTTCAAGTCCCAGAAGTTTGAAGGTCTTTCCATCCGTGTGCTTGACCGTGACGGTCTGATCTCCACCCTTTGTTTCGTACCCTGTGAAACTCACGCGCTCCGGGACCAGGGTGAATACGGTTTTGATGGTCGCCTTCATGGTGAGTGTCGTCACGGGAAGTTTGGTGTCATTGGTTTCGACCCGTATGGTTTTGGATATGGGGCCGGAATAGTGGTCTGTCTTTACCTGGGCATGGATCTTTCCCTCCCCACCGGGGGGGATTTCCCGGTCAAACCGGGTGACTGCGCATCCTCACCCGGGTTTCGCGGAGAGAATCTTCAAGACCGCGGTCCCAGAATTTTTCACAAGAAAATCATGCTCCACAACCGTGCCTTTCATGACGATTCCGGCATCAAAGCTTGTCTGATCGATCGTCATACTCGGGGCACTGTCCTGTGCCATCAGCATAAATGCCGAAAGGAGGAGCAGGAGAAAAAAGATCCGTTTCATGGTGCCTCCTATTGAGATACAGAGGGTATTCTACCACAGGCCGCATTTCAACCCTTGCGACTCTGTCTCTGTTTGTACGAATCTCGAGAGGGTAGTGTTGGGACCCTATTTTTTCTTCCGGCGACTCCCGGTATCGTGAATCAGATAGTACGAAAGAGTCTCCAGGAAGATCTTCATGTCTACATATTCAAGGCGTACCCCGATCTTTTCCTGGATCCGCTTGGGGGCGAAATTCAGGATCGCCTTGATCCCCAGGGAAGTGAGCCGATCATACACATCCTGCGCACTTTCGGGATGAACCGCGATGACACCGATGTCGGCTCCGGTTTCCTGGATAATGTCCTTAAGATGAACGACATCCTTGATTTCCATCTTCTTTCGGGTCACGTGACCGATCTTTTTCGGATCCGTGTCAAAAAGCCCTACGACCTTGAACCCACCGGTGTTGAATCCCTTGAATCCGGCGATCGCCTGCCCCAGATGGCCGGCTCCGACAATGACGACGGAGTGCTCGACCGTGAGACCCAGAATCCTCTGCAGATGTTCACGGAGAAGCGGGACATTGTATCCGACTCCCCTGACCCCGAATTCTCCGAAATAGGCGAGGTCCTTCCGAATCTGAGCCGAATTGAGGTGAAACCGTCGTGCCAGCTCCTGCGATGAAACGGTAGAAGTCCCTTCGTCCTCAAGGGTAATCAGACACCGCAGGTAGAGGCTGAGTCGATTGATGGTTACATCGGAAATGTTTTGTAATTTTGTGTTCATTTACCATCCCCCCAGGAATGTACCGGCAATGTTTTGCGCCATGATCAGAAGCCGATCCGGGAAAACACCAAAAAATAGTAAAAAGAGCAGAGCGGTAAGGGAAGCAAAACCGACCCGCCAGTCCCCCGCCGGGAGATCCCGGTCTTCCGGAGATTTCATATAAAGGTAATAGACCACACGAATGTAATAGTAGATGGAAATGATGGAATTCAGAATCCCGATGAATACAAGCCCGGTGTAATGGGCGTTCAAGCCAGCCTTGAAGAGAGCGAACTTGGCCATAAAGCCCGCAAAGGGTGGAATTCCGGTCAGCGAGAAGAGGCAGGCCGCCAGAACAAAGGCGGAAAAAGGCCTGGAAAACCCCAGCCCGCCAAAATCACGGAGCGTGTGGGGCTCTTCTTCGCCGCGCCCGAGAAAACCGATCAGGGCAAAGGCGGTCAGGGTCATGACAACGTAAACGGGGAGATAGAAGAAAATGGCCGTGTAGGCTTCCGAAGTCCCCGCAACCACACCGATCAGCAGGTAGCCCATATGTGCAATACCCGAATAGGCCAGCATCCGCTTGACATCCCGCTGGGCCAGCGCCACCAGGTTTCCCATGATCATTGTGAGAATGCAGACAGCGCCCAGGATTTTGATGGGCACATCCCCCCCTGCCAGGGTGAAGAGCCGGATGAAAACCACAATTGCGGCCACTTTGGGCAGCGTGGAAAGGTAGGTTGTAACCGGTGAGGCCGAACCCTGGTAAACATCCGGAGCCCATCCGTGAACGGGAAAGACAGCCATCTTGAAGGCAAAGGCCGCAAGGAGGAAGAAGATGACGATGGTGAAGGTCGTCCCGTCGGACGGAATTTTCAGGATCAGGATATTCCCGGTGAGACCGTAATAAAAGGCCGCACCAAAGATGAGAATGGCCGAAGCGAAGGCCCCCATGAGAAAGTATTTCAGGGATGCTTCCGGGGCGACATCGGTGTCCCGGTAATAGGCCGTCAGGACATAGAGGCATACGGAGAGAAGCTCAAGGCCTATGAGGACGGACAGCAGGTTGGAACCTCGAACCATCCAGATCATCCCGACGGTCCCCCACAGGATAAGGGTGTAGAACTCTCCGCGGACGACACCGTCCCGCTTTAATAGGGCGGGGGCAAAGAGGATGGCGAGAAAGGTGCCCGCGATCAGCAGAGTATTGAGCCCCTGTGTAGCCAGAGAGGTATGGATGGAATCCATAAAGAACGAACCCGGGGCCTGGTTCCATTCCGCCCACCCGGAGAGGACGGTTCCAGCCAGGGCCAGGATCCATGCACCGGGCCTCAGGCGTTTGGCAAAGGCTTCCAGCAGAAGCATCAGAAGCCCGGTGACAATCAGGATAATTTCGGGGAAGAGGGACATGGGGTTCATGGAGCCACCCATAACTGATAATTCTTCAGAAATTCCTGTACTGCCGGTTCAATTCTGGAAAGGAAGGTGGAAGGATATACGCCGATCCACACGATAAAAATACCCAGGATCAGAACACAGATGATCTCACGAATCGAAAGATCCTGAAGTCCTTCGAGGGTTGCGGTGTTCACGGCGCCAAAAAAGACCTTTCGAACCAGGTAAAGAAGGTATACGGCGGCAAAAATAACGCCCGACGTTGCGATGATCGTTGCAGTCTTAAAGACGGGGAAGGCCCCTGCCAGTACAAGGAACTCACCGATAAATCCATTCAGTCCGGGGAGTCCCACCGAGGAGAGCGTGACCAGGAGGAAGAGCGCAAAGAAGACGGGCATGACCGCAGCCAGACCTCCATAATCTTCCATCATCCGGGTATGGGTACGATCGTAAATAAAACCAACCATAAGGAAGAGCGCCCCGGTGGAGAGCCCGTGGTTCACCATCTGAATCACACTTCCGGTAACCCCGAGGGAGGTCATGGCAAAGAGTCCCAGCATGACAAAACCAAGATGAGCCACGGAGGAATAGGCAACAAGCTTTTTCACATCCTTCTGGGCAAAGGACACCCAGGCACCATACGTGATTCCGACCACCGCCAGCACGACGAGCCAGGGGAGGGAGGCGGTATACGCCCGTGGAAACAAGGGGATGGCGAACCGGATAAATCCGTAGGAACCCAGTTTCAGCAGAACACCGGCCAGGATAATGGAACCGCCGGCAGGAGCCTCGACATGGGCATCGGGCAGCCAGGTGTGGACCGGGACAAGGGGAACCTTGATCCCGAAGGCAAGAGCAAAGGCCAGAAAACAGAGCATGGCTGCCCCGGTGGGGAGGTCTCCGTTGACATAGTCAGCCAGCTGAAAGGTGAGAATTCCCGTGGCGGCATGGTGCTGAACCACGAGGTACAGGATGGCGAAAAACATCAGAAAGGATCCAACGGCTGTGAATAGGAAAAACTTCACCGCGGCATAGATCCTGCGTTTTCCTCCCCAAACCCCGATGATGAGGTACATCGGAATCAGGAGAAGTTCCCAGAAGATATAGAAGAGAAAGAGATCCAGTGCGGAAAAGGCGCCGATTACGGCTGCTTCCAGCACCAGGAAAGCCACATGGTAGGCACGCACGTGAGTGGAAATGGAGCGCCAGCCAGCGAGAATCACCACCGGGAGCAACAGAGCCGTCAGAATGATGAGAAGGAGTGAAATTCCATCGACCGCAAGGTGGTAATGGACATTAAATTTCGAAATCCAAAGGAGGTTTTCTTCAAACTGGAACGAAGCGTTTGGTTCAAAGCGAAGAAAGAGTACAACCCCGGCTGCAAAAACCACGACACTGACCAGCAGGGAAAAGATACGCTGGGCGGTCTCGGATGTCCGCGGGAAAAAGAGGAGGAGAAAGGCTCCGGCAAGGGGAGCAAAGATCATGAAGGAGAGAATGGGCACACCGAAAAAGGTCACATCATCCTCCAAGGAAAAAGATCCAGATTACAGCCACGAGGGCCATGAAGAGGCCCAGGGCGTAATTCCGGACGTTACCGGTCTGGAAAAATCTCAGGATATCCCCGAACAGCTGGACAAAGAACCCGGTGAGATTGACCGTACCGTCGACGAGGAGGGTATCGATAACAAAAGAGCAGAAATCGGCCAGCTTCCGGAAGGGGCGGATTATGATCATCACGTAGAATTCATCCACGTAATACTTGTGAAAAACCACACTGTGAATACCCGGATGACGACGGACAAATCCCTTCACCTTTGTCCAGTCGGAATCTTTGAGATAGAGGGCCCGTGCGGTTAATATCCCGGCCAGAGCCACGGCGACAGAGAGGAAAATCAATACAATCTCCTCCCCGTGGGTCAGGTGCCCGGCATGTGCGATGTGACCATGAATCTCAGGGATGACCGGATCCAGGTAATGCTCGATTCGGTTCAGGGATCCGGGAATCCCGATCAGTCCCCCGACAATGGAGAGGATCCCGAGAACGATAAGAGGTATCGTCATGGATCGGGGTGATTCATGGGGGTGGGCCGAACCGCGGTAATCGCCATAGAAGGCAACAAAGACGGCCCGGAACATGTAGAAGGCCGTAATGAAGGCTCCCGCCAGGCCGAGACCGTAGAGGGTGAAGATCCAGGGAGAATGTTTCGCCGCCATAAAGACCGAGGCCAGAATACCGTCTTTGGAGAAAAACCCCGCGAAAGGCGGAATTCCCGAGATGGCCAGGGTTGCCGCCATGAAGGTCCAGAAGGTCGTGGGCATCTTCTTTCGAAGTCCGCCCATTTCAAAGATATCGTTCGTATGGCAGGCATGGATCATGGAGCCCGATCCCAGGAAGAGGCAGGCCTTGAAGAAGGCGTGGGTCAGTACGTGGAACATCGCGTACACGTACGCGCCCACTCCTGCGGCAAGGAACATGTACCCCAGCTGCGAGATGGTCGAGTAGGCCAGGATCTTCTTGATGTCCCGCTGCGCCACCCCCATCGTCGCCGCAAAAAAGGCCGTCACCCCTCCGACGATCGCCACAACGGCCATGGCTGTCGGAGAGAGGCGGAAGATGACGTTGCACCGCGTCACCATGTAGACGCCCGCGGTGACCATCGTGGCCGCATGGATCAGGGCCGAGACCGGCGTGGGACCCGCCATGGCGTCCGGCAGCCAGACGTAGAGGGGTAGCTGTGCGCTCTTGCCCGTCGCCCCGATAAAGAGGCAGAGACCGATGATCGTTGCGACGGGTGCATACACTTCCGGCTCAGCCAGGGCCTTTCCAAAAACTTCTCCAAAGGTCAGGGATCCGAAGGCGCCCATGATCGTGAAGATGGCAAGCAGAAAGCCGAAGTCTCCAATCCGATTCACGATAAAGGCCTTCATACCTGAATCGGCAGGCCAGGTTTCCTTGAAGAAGAAACCGATGAGGAGATAGGAACAGAGCCCTACACCTTCCCATCCGACGAACATCAGGAGGAAGTTGTCCGCCAGGATCAGGATCAGCATGGCCACCATGAAGAGATTGAGATAGGCAAAAAACCGGCTGTATCCCGGGTCGTCATGCATGTACCCGATGGAATAGATATGAATCAGGAATCCGACGAAGGTTACAAAACCGAGCATCAGGATGCTGAGGGCATCGATCTGAAACGCAAAGGATACGTGGAGACCCTTCAGTGAAATCCAGGGAAAGAATTCAACCGTGCGCGTGGATCCGTTGAAGTGGGTGAGGTATTGAACCACAACTCCGAGGGCATAGAGAGTGGCCAGCCCGACGCTTCCACATCCTACCCAGGAGACAAACCGTTTTCCAAGTCTGGCTCCGAAAAGGGCATTCAGCAGAAAACCGGCAAGGGGAAGGGCGGGAATTAACCAGAGGGGACCCATCTTACCACCTCAGGATATTGGCTCGATCAACATTCACCGTCTTGATCCTTCGGAAGAGGACGATGAAGATCGCGAGACCAACGGCCGCCTCAGCAGCGGCAATGGCGATTGTGAACAGCGTGAAGATCTGACCCTGGAGATCCCCAAGCTGGCGGGCAAATCCAAGAAAGGCCAGATTTCCCGCATTCAGCATGATCTCCACGGAAAGAAACATATGGATGGCGCTCTTCCGGGTCAGAAAACCCAGAGCACCGATGGAAAAGAGGGCCACGGCCAGGATCAGGATATGCTGGATGGGAACAATCATGACCACTCCTTCCTTGTCAGGATAAAGGCTCCCACAACGGCCGCCATGAGAAGAACGGTGACGGCCTCGAAGGGAAAGAGATAGGTGGAAAAGAGCGAATAGGCAAGATCACGCAGAGGATCGGGAACCATGGGTCGCTCGGGAAGAAAGGTGGTCAGGCGAACAACGCCTGAAATCACCACAAGAAAAGCAAAAAAGGAAATGTAGGATAGATATTTCTGAAGGGGGCGATCTTCCGGCTCTTCCACCTCTGCCCGGAGGTTTAATAGCATAATGACGAAGAGAAAGAGGACGATAATGGCCCCGGCGTAAACGACGATCTGAATGGCTGCGATGAAAGGTGCATCCAGCTGGAAGAAGATGACGGCAAGGGAACAGACCAGGACAACCAGGCTCATGGCGGAGGTCACGGGATTCTTGTGGAGGATCACCACCATCGAAAAGAGGAGGGCAATGAAGGCCATGGTGTAAAAGAGAATCACCGGCAGCATCAGATCACCCCCAGGATCAGGAGAGCGCTGACCACGAGAAAGTTGAGAAAGGCCAGCGGAATGAAGAGCGTCCAGCCCATTTTCATGAGCTGATCATAGCGGAATCGGGGAAGGGTCCACCGGACCCAGACAAAGAACCAGAGGAAAAAGGATGTCTTGACAGCAAATACGGCCAGAGACAATATCCCGCCAAGCATGCCCTCAGGGTGGCCGTAGGGAAGCTGCCACCCGCCAAAGTAGAGGGTGACGATCAGTGCCGACGCGGTGATCATGTGCGCGTATTCCCCCAGATAGAAGAGGGCAAATTTCATCGATGAGTATTCCGTGAAATAGCCGGCGACAAGCTCCGCCTCCGCTTCTGGAAGATCGAAGGGAAGACGGTTGGTCTCGGCAAAGGCGGTCACCAGGAAGACGCAGAACCCGATAAACTGGGGGAAGACATTCCAGTTCGGCAGAAATCCGAATAGAGTACCCTGCTGGGAGGAGACAACTTCCGTGAGCCTGAAACTCCCCGTGGTCATCAGAACCGTGAGGACGCTCAGCGTCATGGCGAGTTCATAGGAGATCATCTGGGCCGAGGATCGGATCCCGCCCATGAACGAATATTTATTGGATGAGGCCCAGCCGGCAAGAACCAGTCCGTAAACCGAGAGGCCGGAAAGGCCCAGGATCAGCAGCATTCCGACACTCACGTCGGAAATAATCAGGGGCACATCCCTTCCCAGGACAGGGAGGGAAGAACCAAAGGGGATGAAGGCAAAGGCGGTGAGCGCCGGCACAAAGACGAGCAGAGGAGAGAGAAGGAAGTAAAACTTATGGGCTTCCGAGGGAATAATCTCTTCCTTGAAGATAAATTTAAGGCCATCGGCAACGGGCTGAAAGAGACCAAATGGGCCGACTCGGTTGGGACCCAGGCGATCCTGGATCATGGCGCTTCCCCGGCGTTCAACCCAGGACATGACGGCAACAATCGTCAGCATTCCGCCAATCAGAACTCCAACCTTGACAAGGAGAATGAGGAGTTCAACCACGAATCTTCTCCAGCCGGGAAGGCAGATCGGCGTAGGTCAAACCCTGAAACGCCTCGATGGTCTGGAAGATGGCTTCGGCCGCAGGCCCGGGACATTCTTTTCCCATCCCGGCCAGTATCTCACTTCCATAACTCAAAAGCCCTCTCGTGCCTGCCGCGGGCTGAATGGAAGGACGAACATGCTGAAGGATCCTGTGGTCGTTCAGGTACGTTCCTTCCTTCTCGTGGAAGAGATGGCCGGGAAGGACGATGTCAGCCCGTTTCGCCAGCGGACCCCGGTGACGGGTTTCCGCAATCACGAAGGCATCCGAGGGAATGGATCTGACTTCCTCTTCCGTGAGGGGAGCCGGAAAGAGATTTTCCGACAGGAAGAGAACACGGGCATCGGCCGGGTATGCATCAAAAAGGGAAATCCCCAGAGCTGCCGCACCCTGTGTATTGGGGCCGGCGTTGTGGGAGACCATCCAGTGGCCCTGCTCATTCTTGATCTTCCGTTCCTCTCCCGGAGCCCGGCGAATCATGACCGTGTCCGCGATTGTCTTCAAAAGTGCCATCTCCTCGCAGGACTGGAATGGAGTAATGACGGCCACGGTTCGGTTGTCGGAGGAGAGTTTCCCGGCAATTTCCTTCAGGGCATCGGTCCAGGGAACGGGTTCTCCTCCCTGCATCGGTTCAAAAATATCTCCCCCGTTCATCCAGTCATAGGAGAAACGTCCGAAGTCACAGAGCCAGTGATGGTTGATCAACGGATTGGCCGCGGGAAGGAATCGTTTTACCGAACCGCTGCGGTGCTCCAATCGGATGGCACATCCATTCCCGCAATGGGGGCAGATGGAAGGGGTAGACGTCAGGTTCCACGATCGTTCATGAAACCGGAAATCGTAGACTGTCAGGGCCCCCACAGGGCAGATATCAGCCGTGCAGGCCGACCACGGGTTCTCCAGAGGCCTTCCATCGTGGGTATCGATGACCATTTTATACCCGCGCTCCGCAAAGGTCAGCTCTCCCGTCCCGGCAATCTCCTCGCAGAATCGAATGCAGCGGGAACAGTGGATGCAGCGGTTCATGTTCTGGAAGACGTGAGGTCCGATCTTTCGTCGTTCCAGCTTCGGGTTTACCCGCTTGGCCTCGGTGTACCGGCTTTTGGGAAAGGAATGCGCCTCGCAGAAATCCTGCAGGTCACATTCCCCTGCCTGATCACAGATCGGGCAATCCAGCGGGTGATTGATCAGAAGAAATTCCATCACCTGGGAACGGAGCTTTCGGACCCGGTCATTGTCGGTAAAGACGACCATTCCTTCCCGGACCGGCGTGGCACAGGCAGCCTGAAGCTTGGGGATCCCTTCAATCTCCACGAGACAGATTCGGCACTGTCCCACGACCCGTAATCCCGGGTGATAACAAAAATAGGGAATCTCGATGCCAACGGACCGCGCGGCTTCGATCAGGTTCAAACCCTCCCTGACCTCCACGTCTCTTCCATCCATAGTCAGCTTAACCATGGGTGCCTCTCATGGGACATCGGCCCCGGGATATATGAGCTTCAAATTCATCCCGGTACTTTTCCACAAAGGCCTTGACGGGCATGGCGCAGGCATCGGAGAGGACACAGATGGTTGTCCCCATCATTCCCTGGCAGATGTCAAGAATGAGTTCCAGATCCCCCTCACGGCCGTTGCCTTCCTCGATCCGTTTCATGATCAGATCGAGCCAGTGCGTGCCCTCTCTGCAGGGACTGCACTGGCCGCATGACTCATGGGCATAAAAGCGGGTGATGCGCTGGGTGAGCTTCACCATGCAGACGGAGTCATCCACAACAATGACGGCGCCCGACCCCAGCATCGTACCCATGGCAGCAAGCGTATCGAAGTCAAGAGAGACATCGATCTCCTCAGGTTTCAAAGGAGGTGCCGAGCTCCCACCGGGAATCACCGCCTTAATGGAACGACCATCGGGAATACCTCCACAGACCTTTTCAATCAGGTCCTTCAGGTTATAGCCCATGGGAAGTTCATATACCCCGGGCTTCCGCACATGTCCTGAAACGGCAAAGAGCTTGGTTCCGGTATTTTTAGGGTTTGGCCCGATCGAAGTAAACCAGTCCGCACCCCGGGTAATGATATGGGGCACACAGGCAAGTGTTTCCACGTTGTTCAGGATCGTGGGGCTGTCAAAGGCACCCACGACGGCGGGGAAGGGAGGCTTGAGCCGGGGATGGCCCCGGTGACCGGCAAGCGATTCCAGAAGACCCGTTTCTTCCCCACAGATATAGGCCCCGGCGCCGGAATGAACAAAGATGTCAATCTTCTTTCCACTCCCCATCACATTACGCCCCAGATATCCGTCCCTGCGGGCTTCCCTGACCGCTTTTTCAAGGATCTTGATGGCCCGGACAAACTCACCCCGAACGTAAATGTATCCGGCTTCAGCCCCAATGGAAAGGCAGGCGATCGCCATTCCTTCCAGGAGCATGTGAGGATCACATTCCAGGATCACTTTGTCCTTAAAGGTTCCGGGTTCTCCCTCGTCCGCATTACAGACGACGTATTTCGGTTTTGGGTGATCTTTCGGTACGAAGCTCCACTTGAGGCCGCACGGGAATCCAGCGCCGCCCCGACCACGAAGCCCCGACCGCTTTACCTCGTCGATAATGGAATCCGGGGTCATGGACAGGGCTTTTTTCAGTCCCTGGTACCCTCCCCGTTCCAGATAACTGGACAGGAGGTGCCCCCCCTCCACACCGACGGCACGGGTCAGAATCGGCTCCACGATCACGAAGGTTCTCCCGAAAGAATTTTTGCAAGGAGGAGATGGTCAACCGGACCCTCATAGTCATCGTTCACCATGAAAACGGGAGCACGGTCGCAGGCTCCAAGACACTCAGCCTCTTCCAGGGAAAACCTTCCATCGGCTGTGGTTTCTCCCGCACGGATCCCCAGCTGGGTCTCCAGCGCCGCCAGGAGATTATCGGCTCCCTTCAGCATGCAGGAGATATTGGTGCAGACCCGGATGTGCGTCTTTCCGGGTTTCTTACGATGGTACATTGTATAAAAGGAAGCGACCCCGTAGACTTTTGCCGGAGGAATTCCCACCAGTTCAGCCAGATAGTCCATGGTTTCCCGATCGATATAGCTCCAGGTTTTCTGGGCCAGGTGGAGGAGGGGTAACAGCGCACCTTCCCGGGTGGGATAACGGGAAAAAATCTCCTGTACATCTGATTCCATCTCCGGCGGAAAATGGCGCTTCATTTCTCCCACGTAAAGGCTCCCTCCTTCCAGAGATAGACAAATACGAGAGCCACGAAAGCAACAAAGAGACCCACCGCGGCAACCATGAACATCGGAGCGCCCCGGCTTGTGAGTGCCCAGGGATAGAGAAGGGCAGCCTCGACATCAAAGACGATAAAGAGGACGGCTACGATAAAAAACTTCACGGAAATCCGCTTTTTCACCGTATCCAGAAGGGGCATGCCGCATTCAAAGGGCTCGAGTTTACGCTTATGAGGTCGTTTCCGACCAAGGAGATGGGACATCACAATCATACTGATCCCCATTATCGTAGTGATCAGCAACATAACGACAAGAGCCCCGTAGTCCGATGTGAGCGCGTTCACAAGAACCTATCCTACCCTATACCCCCACCCAAGTCAATACAACCATGGACAGATTACGTTCCGTAAAAACTCTACAAACTACTGAATTTATATCATTTATCCTTCCGCCTTCCATCACCCTCCGACCCGGATGGTCACAGATGGGGAATCGACTTTGTCAGAAACCGTACATGATCCGGCTTCCAATCGGATGTCGCAGCGGTGGACCATCGACCTCGTCGGTGCTACCATGGAATCGTGACGGGATCCCGGTTTCGGGAATCCCCGGACAATCCCTAGGAGGAAGACCGATGCGTACCTTTCTTTCGTTCTCTCTTTTGCTCGTTTTCGTTTCCATACTGCCCGCACAAACCCCTGTACAGCCAGAGGATCCTGGAGCCTATGTTCCCAGGATCAAAGACAAGGTGCTGGAGGAGATAAAGGAGGCCAATAAGGAGAAAAAAAAGGAAGCTGAAGCAAGGACCGAGGAAATCCAGTCTGAGTGGAAGGAGCGGAAGAAAAAAGAAAAGGAGGACATGCCACAGTTTAAGGCCGTCATCGGGGAAATGGAGCGCCCGGCGTCCCTGGAAGACTTCACGAAGGTCTGGCACAATCCTCCCGTCGCCCAGTACCTGACCGGAACCTGCTGGTCGTTTTCCACAACATCGTACTTTGAATCGGAAGTGCATCGTCTGACGGGAAAATCGGTCAAGCTTTCCGAAATCTACACAGCCTATTACGAATATGTGGAAAAGGTGCGTTCCTTCGTGCAGACCCGGGGAAACACCTATCTTGGGGAAGGGTCGGAAGGCAATGCGGTCCCCCGGATATGGAAAGCATACGGGATCGTTCCTCTGCAGGCCTATCCCGGCGTACTCGCGGAAAACGGACGTCACGACCACTCCGTTCTCTTTGACAAAATTGAGGCCTATCTGGATTACGTCAAGGAACATGATTACTGGAATGAAGAGGAGGTCGTTTCGGTCGTTCGCGTGTACCTCAACGAGACCCTTGGGCCTCCGCCGGAAACCTTTACCTACGACGGTAAGACCTGGACGCCCCTATCATTCCTGAAGGACTACCTCAAGCTGGATCTGGACGCCTATGTGGAAGTCATGTCCACCCTGCGGTATCCCTTCTGGACCCGTGCGAAGTTTGAGGCCCCGGACAACTGGTGGCACTCGGAGGATTACCTCAACCTTCCCCTGGACACCTTCTACGCAGCCATTCGCCGGTCGATCGAAAACGGCTATTCCGTGGCCATTGGCGGAGATGTCTCTGAACCGGCCTATTCCGGAATGGATGAGGTCGCCTTTATTCCGTCCTTCGATATTCCCCAGTCCTACATCAACCAGACCAGCCGCGAATTCCGGATTGCCAACAACACGACGGAAGATGATCACGGGATCCATCTGGTGGGATACACCCGCATCGGGGACCACGACTGGTTTTTAATCAAGGATTCGGGCCGGTCTTCCCGGTGGGGACCCCACGAAGGCTATTACTTTTACCGGGACGACTATGTCCGGCTGAAGATGCTCACGTTCACGGTCCACAGGGATATGCTTACCGGGGAGCTCAATCGGCTTGTAACAAAGACAGAGTCCTGACAGGATCGAAGTAATCCGTTTCATGGCCATGCGGCTCCGCGGTCTGTCATCGCTCTATCTCTTCGAATGGGTTTCGATCGCATCCGGCCTCTTCTTGATTCTATTCTTCATCCTCTCGCCGGTCCGGGGTCCCTTTTACCTTGTGACTCTGGGAACTCTCTGGCTCTTTGTGAGAATTATTGCCCTGTCCCTCATTCTCCTGCTTCTCACTGTCGCGTTCCGCTCCCTTCGCCGCGGTCAAAATCAGACCTTTGTTGAAGCTCTCCAAGAAAGCGACCTGATCCGGGGCAGAACCTGGGGAGACCTGGTGAGGATTTCCCTTGCCTTCAGTCTCATGGAGACGGCCCATTTCTGTCTCAAAGTCTACATCCCGCTGATCCATTCCAGAACCTTCGATTCTTTTCTGTCGCAGGCGGATCGTGTCCTCCTGGCGGGAAGAGACGGCGTGGATCTGGTTTCCGCGATCTTTGCTTCACCGACCTCGATTCGGCTGATGGATCTTTTGTACAGCGGGTTCTATTTCTTTCTGGTGTGGGGATCCCTCATCCTCTTTCTGGCCCTCCTGCGGGGAAGAGAGCGGATCGCCTTCATGGATGCCTATGTGACCATGTGGCAGATTGGGCTGGCCATCTATATTCTCATCCCCTCCTGGGGACCTGTCTTTGTGGAACCCGAACGATATGCCGGTCTTTTACGCTTCATGACCCTGACCGTTTCCATTCAGAAACAGCTGTACCTGGAGACGTCTTCGATTATCCAGGGAAACTATGACATCGTGATTCGGTACTTCGGTATGGCCGCCCTTCCCAGCCTCCATGTAGCCGTTTTCACGATTTACACACTCTGGAGCCCAAGACTTTTTCGAGGGCTCGTCTATTTCTTCGGCGGACTTACGCTTCTATTTTTCGCCGGAAGTGTCCTGACAGGGTACCATTATGTTGTGGATGGTCTGGCAGGGATCGCCGTTGCCGGAATTGCAACGTTCATCGGACGTCGATTCCTGAAACGCCAGGGTTGAAACCTCTCCGGGATTGAAGAGCTATTTCTTATCCCTGGGTTCGTCCAGGAAGTCCAGCATCGGGAGGGGAACCACCACCGCCGTGGCGATATTGCCCAGATGGGAGGAGACACGCTTGCAGTACCGGGTCAGCAGAGCGTACCCGATGGCGGGATTGGCCGGCATGTCGGTCTTGTAGAGCTGGTCGATAAGTCCGTCACTCCGCTTGGTAATGTCCCGCATTCGATCCATCTGCTTCTGGGCAAGTTCCTTATCGCTGATCATGAAGGCTTTTTTCACATCGTCAAACATCGGAACCACGTCGTACTGCAGAGTTTTGATCTGATCCCAGTATTCAGAAACGTGCCTGCTCTGATCCAGGCGCTGAGCGACTTCATAGAGATTTTTGCAGTAATCCCCGACCCGTTCCGCGTCCTTCAGGACACTCATCAGGATCAGGGACGCAGGAAGGTCGACGATACCGGTCAGGGAGAGGTGCTCGATCAGGCGTCGCCGGACATCCTGGACCGAACGGTTGATCCGCTTGTCCGTTTCGTAGATAAAGTCATGGGCGTGGCTGATGTCTCCCTTTTCGTAAAGAAGAGTCAGGACCTTAACGTACATCGACTTGCTGTCTTCGAGGATCCGTGCGTGATCTTCAACGAGGTTCTTCAGAATCTGGTTGCTTCGATAGGTCTGGAAAAGCTTGGTCCACATGGGAGGCTCCTTAGAGATTGTAGCTGATCAGGATCAGCAGACCGGGAATAATGAAAAAGACACCGAGAATGAATACAGCGACGATCCACTTCTTCCGGGTTCCGTGATAGCCCATCCACCGGGCCATCGCAATTGGAATCCTGCGGATGGGCCGAATGGGGTAGATCAGAAGAATTCCGCTGATATTGAAGAGAAGGTGGACGATGGCGATGGTGAGCCCTTGTACGTTTCCGACCATGGAGGCAAGAAGGGCAGTAATCGTGGTGCCCAGGTTGGCACCGAGCGTCATGGGGAAGGCCTGCTCCAGTGTGAGGACACCCGCCGCCAGGAGGGGGACGAGGAGGCTGGTCGTCACCGAGGAGCTCTGGACAAGGACGGTGAACGACAGGCCCATGACAAAGGCGATGACGTCGTTTCTCGCGATGTACCGGTCAAAGACGATCTCGAGACGATTCATCATCAGGATTTTCATGAGACGGACCAGGAAGAAGAGGCTGAAGAAAAGCGTAACCAGGCTGAGGATCAGGATCAGGATGCCTGCCGGGCGCGCATGGATCCCCATGATGTCGACAAAGAGCTTCTCCACACCATGGGCCACAGGTTTGACGATCAGCTTCAGGGGACTCTGGTGGGTTGTCCCACCTCCCACGCCCACCAGAAGCTTGGAGATGCATTCCGCGGTTCTCTGGAGGTACCCTGTGGCCAGTTCCACTGGCAAAAGAACAAAGGCGGTGATCAGGTTGAAAAAATCATGAATAATGGCGCCGGAGAAGGCTCGCTCAAATTCGTCGGAACGCGTGATGTGCCCCAGGGAGACCAGCATGTTGGTCACGGAGGTGCCGATATTGGCGCCCATCACGATGGGAATCGCGTTCTCGATGGGAAGAACACCCGCGGCCACGAGACCCACGGTTATGGATGTCGTTGTGGAGGAACTCTGAATGATACTGGTCGAAAGCAGGCCGACAAAGAGGGCCACAAAGGGATTGCTGGTACTCTTGATCAGGCCAAGGGCGAAATCCTTCCCGAAGAGCTTGAAGGCCACGCCGATGAGATCGATGGACGTCAGGAAAAAGTACAGGAGAACGAAGACGGCGATCCAGCCAAGGTAACGTTTCAGGGATTCCACCGGACGATTATAGCAGGATGGTCAAGTGGTCTTCAGATAACCTTTTGACTTCGCCCGCGACGTGGTCTACACTCAGGTATCATCGACATTCAGGATCCGATTCCATGGTAACGGTACACGCTCGATCTCGACCTGTCGCCCGGTCGATTCAGGTTCTCATTCTCCTTCTTATCGGCGTCGCCGTCATCCTGTCCGTGTGGCATTTTTATCCCTTTCACCCCGTTCCCAGGAAGCAGCGCTCCCTGAAACATAATGTACTGACAGGTTTAATCTACCCGGACCATCCCGTCGCCGTTTTTGATTCGGAAGGAATCTTCAGGATCAGGGGAAATTATTCCATTCCCTATCCCCCACCGCTGCATCTCGATGCCGGATGGGCGCAAAGAACCGATTGGGGTATCTGGGCTCTTGGAACAAGATCCACGGTATCCTTCTACCTTTCCAGACCGGAACCGCAATACTTCTGGTTTCGATGCCGGCCGATGCGGAACGTGCCCGGAACCTCTCCCCAGACCCTTCAGATTGAGATAAATGGATACAGGAGTGAAACGGTTTCTCTCCAGGAGGAGATGCGTGATTACTCTATCCCCATTCCCCGAAGGGCGTTTCAAAGAGGGAAAAACGAACTGACATTGAACTTTCGATACGCCATCTCCCCGAAAGAGGTGGGGGAGAACAAGGACTCACGACCTCTCTCCGTTGCCTTCGCACGGTTTGGACTCCTTCCGGAAGACCTTCAGGAAGCGGCAAATTCACTCTATATAAATCCTACCTCACGGTTCGATGGTGAGTTCGTCTCTCTGAATCCGGGAGAGACGTTGAGCTTCAGCCTGGATTCGATTCCAGAAGTCGCCCATATCACATGCACGGTCGTATCAGATGGCACTGAATCCCCTTCGGCCTTATCGATGGTCCTCTTTGACGAAGAAACCGGTGCAAGAAAGAACGCAACGATTCCCGTGTCTCAACCATCCAAAAACTCCCGATCCCTTCCGGAGGCCAGAATCGAACTGGGCGCCTTTTCTGAACATCCCTGCACCGTATCTCTGCGTGCGGATCATCGTACGCATGATCCGATCCGCCTCGGCAACTTTATCCTCCGATACCGGGATAGAAAACCCGCACAGGAAGAGCGTGGATCATCAGCGAAAAACCTTTCCGGATCTCCAAACCTGGTGATGATCCTCTTGGACGCTGCCCGTCCGGACCATATGGGGATCTACGGTTACCCGAAGGACACAACACCCCATATTGACGCATGGGCAGGGAAATCCAGAATCTTCACCAACGCGGTGGCCACGGCTCCTTACACAGTAAATTCTGTTGCAACGATCGTAACGGGCTTGTCCTTTTTCACGCACGGCGTGGTCGATCTATCTGATCGTCTCTCATCAGAAGCCCTTACGATCGCCGAGTACCTGCATCATGCAGGTTACGAAACCGTCGCTTTTTCCTCAACACCCAACAATTCGCCTTCCAAAGGGTTTGGCCAAGGATTTGATAGGTTTTATGAAGTGTGGAAGGGTCAGGGGGGGCTGAATGGCCATGACCCCGGGCTGTTATGCCGGGAGGTGGAACAATGGATCGATACCCGGAAGTCACCCTCTCCCTTTTTTCTCCTGATCCACATGGTCCCACCCCATTCACCCTACAGCCCACCTCCGGAGCATGACCTCTTTGGGTCGCCTGATTTTCAGGGAACCCTGACCGGTGACCGGCCAACACTGGAAGCCATCGCGCAGGGAAGAAAGATCCTTTCAAAGGAAGAAAAGGAACGGATTATCTCTCTCTATGATGGGAATCTCCACTGGGCGGATGCCGCGGTAGGAACCCTTCTCTCCACTCTCGAATCCAGAGGCCTTGCAAAAACCACCCTGACCGTCCTGACCGCAGACCATGGAGAAGCCTTTTTTGAGCACGGCTCCACCGAACACAATACCACCCTCTATGAAGAGATGATCCACATCCCCCTTATCATCCGTGTTCCCGATCAGGAACGATCGGAACCGTCTTTCAGCGATGATCTTGTCAGCACTCTGGACCTCTCCGCGACACTGGCGGCCGCGGCCGGACTTCCTCCCCTTCCGGGAACGGATGGAAGAAATATCCTTCAGGATCCCCTGCCGGAACGCAATTCCTATTCCTGCCTGATGCGAAGTGCCGGGAACCATCCATGGCTTGGTTTTCGGACTCCGTGCTGGTCTCTGCTCCTGTCACCCGATCTTACATTCGAACTTTATCATCTTAAGACGGATCCTTACCAGGAAACCGATCTATCCGTGAAGAAGCAGAACATCCTGCGTTCCCTGCTGATTCGCTTCCATACATCTGCATCCATTGTTCCACCCCGGTTTGACGGAGGAACCTCGCCTCCTCCGGATGAAGAGACACAGGCCACGCTACGCTCCCTGGGTTATCTACAGTGAAAGGAAGGATTCTTATCCGGATTCCAGGGGACCTATTCCATTCCCGATCGCACATCTGGAGGGAAATACCGTGAACATATCGATACCCGCATTCCTGAAAGGGAAGATGGTCGCCATGACGCTCTGTTGCCTGATCGCCTTCGGGTTTCTCTTTGCCGGGGCGAATCATATCGTCTATGAAGTCCTGGGGGACGGCCACTATCACTACCTCTTTCTCGTTTCTCTCTTCGAGGACGGAGATCTGGATTTTTCCAACCAGTATGAAAGGTACGGTGACCCCTATGGAGCTGCGATTGCGAATCCCTTCCCACCCGGTTCCGCCATTCTGTGGGCTCCCTTCTACCTTTTCACAAGACTGGTTTTCCTTATTTCCGGAGATCCGTCCATCGATCCCTTCGCCTTTGCGTTCCAGAGTCGTGTCATGATTGGCACCGTCGTCCTGGCTCTCCTCCTGGCCGCGATGACATTCTTTTACCTGAGGCAGCGTTATGGTGCCGTGTGGGCCGCACTCGGCGTCGCAGGCGCAGCGCTGGCCACTCCATTTTTTCATTATGCTGTCATTGAACCCTCTTACGCTCACGTCCCTTCGGCCTTTTGCATCACCCTCTTTTTCTACTTCGCCCTGAAAGACCCGCCAAGACCTCTCCTTCTGGGAGGGATCGCGGGACTGGCAACCCTGACAAAGTTTCCCAATGGTCTCCTCTTCCCCATCTTCGGTCTGGCACTCCTGTTGAAGGACCGGACCCTGAAACGTCCCCTCCTGTTCGGCCTTGCCGGAGCCGTAACGATCTCGCCCCTTCTTCTTTATTGGAAATGGGCTTATGGTCACGCCTTTCTGATTCCCCAGGGGTCGTCCTACATGACGACTCATTTCCCTGGCATCTTCAACTCGATCTTTTCATCGCGCCACGGGGCTCTGACCTGGTCTCCTATCCTCTGGCTATCCATCATTGGCCTGGTCGTCCTGTCGTTCCGAAGGGATCTCTTTCTGCGCTGTGCTCTGATCTTCTTTCTCGGATCGATTATCGTGTCCGGTCTTCCATCAGACTGGTGGGCCGGAAGCGCCCTGGGAGCCCGCCGGTGGGTCGATCTTACCTTCTTCTCTGCGTTTGGACTTGCGGAGATCCTTCACAGGTTCTCCCGTCTGGCGATACGCTCTCCCCAAAAAGTTGCCATCACCCTGGCTTCCGTTCTGGTGGGAACCCTGATCGTAGTTCAGCTCACCATGGATCGCCTTTATGTTCGTGGAAGAATTCCCCACAATCAGGTCGTCACCTTTCCCGAACTCTATGAACCGGTCATGGAAGATCTTTACAGGAGGGTAGGAAACCCTTTCTCTTTCCCTGCATCGGCAGTTTTTGCCCTCCGTCACGGTGTCCCCCTGAGCGTCTATGACCGTTTTGTGGGGAAAATTCTCAACCGCGATTTCAACTCGGATGGGCCTGGACTGGATCCATGGCTGCCGGAACAGAAAATCTATTTTATCAAGGGATTTTCCTTCCGGAATGAACCCAGACTTCAGGGAAAGAACGCAAAGATCTTTCTTCCCCTTGCCCATCGTGCCGAATTATCCCTGACCCTTCTTCTTGACGGCAGCTCGAACCCGCCCCCCCTTGATCTGTCCTGGAATGGAACCTCCGTCGCCCGGATCCTGGAGTATGGCTGGAACGATCCAATTCGATTCAGGGTACCGGAATCGATCGTTCATTTCGGAACGAACGTACTGACCATCTCAAAGAAAACATCCAGTGTGACTCTCATTCCCGGGCCTCTCACCGTCGCACCATTCACGGGGGAATTTATTTCCGTCCTCCCTCTGGGCTATGTCGACTCCATCACTCCCGGTCCCGGGGGGGTCGGAATTACGGTTCAGGGTTGGGCTCTGGGACGAAGGGGTCCGGTAGAAGTTCGCGCTCTGAACTATCCGGGACGTCATGCAGTCAAAGCGCAATGGAGGGGATGCAGGGATGATCTTCGCTCCGTCCATCCTGACATGGTCGGATTTGAGCAGGCGGGATTCTCTCTTTATCTCAGGGGGGCAGGTGAGAGCCTCTCTTCCAGAACCGTCGTCCTTGAGATAGAGGAAGAGGGAGGGAAGTCGAATCTCCTTATTCGTACTGTTGCGGTGACGAATCCAGTGGACGCGGGAAATTCAGAACCATAACGAAAAAGGCAAGACCCGCACCGGTCCAGAGCGGAGCCATTTCACCTCCGGAAAGAACGGAAACGATCAGCCCGTTGATCGCCAGTCCCTCTACAAGGGCACACCCGATGATATGATTCATGACCGCCTCGCCCTGATTTGCAGTCACTTTTCGAAAAAAGGCAATTCCGATCAAGGCCATTCCGACCCCCGGGAGAAGTGCCAGCATCGCGGCCCCGGGCGGTATCACGGGCCTGGGAAGGTTCTGTCCCGATGACAGGATCCAGCCTACTGCGACGTAAATGATGCAGGAGATGAGGAACGCAATATGAATCAGGAGCAGGGAAGAGGGTGAGGATCGGTTCACGACGGCACCTCGCACAGGGTTTTTCCTAGTATACAATAGGGAAGAATGGAACCGGCCCCTGCGGATATTCTGACACTCCCTCAATGGGAGGAACTTCAAACCCGCCTCGGAGAATCGATACTCCAGATGGAAACGATTGCTCCCGACGTTTCAATCCGCAGGTTCTTCCGAATCTATCTATCCTCCATCACACGTGTTCTGATGGTCTATCCCTCCGATACGGAACGCGCGATCCTGGATCGGGACTTTACCATGATGACCTCCTTTGCCCTGGCCGGGCTCTCTCCTTCCGTCCTTTTTCGGGGACCATCATGGTTCCTTATGGAAGACGGCGGGACCATGGACCTTGCCGCATACATGGCTGAATCCGGAGAGAAAGGTCACAGCCTCCTCATTCGTTCAGCAGGATTGATTCCTTCGATCCAGGCCCTTCCAGGGGAGATTTCCACGATCAACCCGCCCTTTGATTCCACACTCTTCCAGCAGGAATTGACGATGACCCTGCGATGGTACATCAGACAATTTCTCGGGAACACAGCCAGTTCAGAGGTTGAAACTTTCTTTACAGACCTGGCGGAAACCGTGGCCCGGTTTCCGCGAAGATTTCTCCATCGGGACTTTCATGCCAACAATATTCTCGTTTCTCCTGCACAGACAGCTCTTGTCGTGGATGTTCAGGACGCCCGCCTCGGTCCGCGCGGGTATGATCTGGTTTCCCTTCTTCATGAACGTGCAGCTCTGTCTTTTCCTGAAAAGAGTCGCTGGGATTGGATCCGGGAAATCACGGAACAGTGTAACCTGGGTACATGGGATTCAGCGTTGGAGGAGGAATTCCACCTGACGCTGCTTCAACGAAACCTGAAGGCTCTTGGAACTTTCGCACGTCAGGTCATCTCAGGCAGAATGGCGTATAAGAACTTTCTCGAGGGAAGTCAGACTGTCTTGAAATCACTTCTAAACCGTCTCCACCTTTCGGCATTCCGCTCCCGTCTTCTTCCCTGACGACGTCTCCAGGTTCAGGTCGTTCCCTTTATCTTCCGCAGGCGTTCCAGATCTTTTCGTGAAGGCCTCCCCTTCCCTTCGTACCGGAGGCGCATCATCCGATCCACGCGTCGAATTTCAAGCTCCTCCTGAGTCGGCTCCGGTGTAACGTCTTCATAGAGCCTGCGGGCATCCTTTCGGGATACATTACCTTCCGTAACTTCGCGGATCACAACGTGCTGGACGGCCTCTCCGCGGTCAATTTCCAGACGATCTCCGATTTGTACCGTTCGGTGGGGTTTGACCCTTTCTCCCCTGACCCTGACCCGTCCCAGATCGATGGCCCGGGCGGCCTGGGATCGAGTCTTGAAGAGACAGGCAATATTCAACCAGGTGTCGAGACGCATGCCTTCCACAGCCTAGGATCCCTGGATCAGGTGTTTTCGGTAATAGAGAATTTCCGTGACTTCTTCATACCCCTCGGAGGAAAAGAGTGCCCGGGACGGATGGTTGTCCTCCTCGATCAGTCCGGCAACGATTCCGATTCCCTCATGGAGAAGAAATCTTTCCGCTTCCCGCATGAGAAGACGCGCCACTCCATGGTGACGGTGGTCCGGGTGGACCGCCAGCCGGTTTATCCAGCCTTTTCTTCCATCGTGGGTCACCAGTACGGCACCCACCAGGGCCGATTCATGGAAGGCGCCCAGAAAAAGAGACCGCGGATCTTCCATCTGGGAACAAAGCCTTGCTCGATCCTCCCTGCCTCCCGGTCGAATCGGGAGATCGGTCATGGACCAGAGATCGAAAAGTGTATCGAGATCTCCAGGCAGAAGAGATCGGAACTGGAGGTTCACAGCCGGGATTTGATCTGTTTCAGAATCTGAATGGAGAGTTCCCTGTCCCCCATATACCCGACACGGATGGACACCTCGGTCTGGTCCATATCTGTGGCCTTCAGCCAGATATAGATTCTCGTACCGTCGGCCATCTCAGCCTGGAGCTTTCCTTTTAGCTTGTCAGCGACTTCCCGGGTTTCATGAAATCCCAGTGCGATAAAGGACGATTTGACCGCTGCATGAACGGCGGGAAGAGGAGCCGGCACCGTTTCCTTCAGCTGACCGTTGACAAAGAGGTACCCTCCGGTAACCCCGATCACCCCGACAACCGCTGCGGCACAGGATGTGAGGAGAGCGGAGAGAAGGGCAAGAGTCACAATTGATTTCATGGCTTGGGAAACCTCCTGGACGGGTATGGATCAAAGTACGACATGGCAAGGGTCAGGTTGGTTCATCGTCAATCAGATCTTTATCCCTGAGTTTCGCAGGTTCGCGATCCCTCAAATATCCATGGTGACGGGCAAAATCGAGGAGCGTCTTTTCCAGCATTTTCCGTCCCCTGTACAAACGGGACATGACCGTACCGAGGGGGACTTCAAGAATCTGAGCAATTTCCTTATAGGAAAAATCTTCAATATCTGCAAGAAGAACAACCAGTCGGTACTCATCGGGAAGATTGCCCAGGGCATTCTGCACATCTTCATCCACAAGGGTTTCTAAAAACTCAAGTTCAGGATTCGATGAGGGTTCTCCCTTAATAAGAGATTCAAGAGATTCTTCAATCTCGCCGAATTCTACATTTTGCGGTGTTGACTTTCTTTTTCGATATTCGTTGATGAATGTGTTTTTGAGAATCTTGAAAAGCCAGGCTTTGAAATTTGTACCTTCCTCGAACTTATCGTAATACCGGTATGCCTTGTAATAAGCTTCCTGAACCAGATCTTCCGCGTCTTCCTGGTTTCGAGTCAGTCGATATGCCGTGGAATAGAGCGAATCCACATAGGGCAGGACATTGGCTTCAAAATCCCACTTTTTCTTGTGTCTGTTCTTCGATAGAATCATAGTCCCCGTGCCTGAAACGGTTTGGATATCAGTCGATCAGGTAGATTGATTATACTCTTGAGCAGCTCCCGGGGTCAAGGAAAGGAATAGATTTTCAATCTCAAATTTAGAAATAAGATCTTCAGAATCAGGCACACTCAGCCAAAAGATCCTGATTTCTGATCCTCTCCGGACGTACGTCTTTCAGGTAACCTCTCGATCTTCCATAATCGAAGAGAACCTGTTCCAGCATCTTTCGCCCCCGGTAGAGACGGGACATTACGGTTCCCATCGGAACACCGAGTATACCGGCAATTTCACGGTACGTGAGTCCCTCCAGATCGGCCAGGATGACCACGAAGCGATAATCTTCCGGAAGAGTCAAAAAGGCCTGATGCACGCTATCGGGGAGGGTGCCGTGCAAAGCACGCTCCTCCGGCGTATCTCCGGATGACAGAAAATCTTTCACATCCTCAAGATCCACGAGATCCGGAATTCTTCGCCTTCGCCGATACTCGTTGATGAAGGTGTTTCGCAGGATTGTGAAGAGCCAGGCCTTGAAATTGGTACCATCCTGAAACCTGTGCCGATACCGAAAGGCGCGAAGCGACGTTTCCTGAACCAGATCCTGGGCATCCTGGGGGTTGCGGGTAAGGCGGAGAGCCGTGGAGTACAGGATGTCGACGTAATTCAAAATTCGTTCCTCGAATTCTTCCTTCTGGGCGGATTGGAGTGTTCGTGTTTTCATGGCATCCAGGTAAAGAGCAAAATTCATGCCAGGTTTTTCAGTGATCCTGCGTCCCTGGTTGTCCCGGAGAAGTGACAGGCACTTCCCGCGGTGTCCCTCCTGAGGATCGGAACAAAAAAAAGGAAGGCAGCGCCTTCCTTTCAAGATGCGGTCAAAAAGGGTACAGAAATTCTTACTTGATCACAAAGGCGATCAACAGAGCGTAAATAACCAGGGATTCAATAAAGGCAAGACCAAGAAGAAGAGCGATACGGATCGGTCCTGCAGCACCCGGGTTCCGCGCCATACCCTCACATGCGGAGGAGATGGCACGAGCCTGCCCAAGGGCTCCGCCAAAGGCGGCAACGCCGATGGCAAAGGCGGCAGCAAGAGCACCCCACTTAACGCCCTGGTTTGCAGCGGCACCTTCCTCTGCCGCAAGGAGAGGCAGGGCAAAGATGAACAGTAACATGGCAACAAGTAAAATCGACTTTTTCACACGTTCCTCCTGATATTAATGTTCTTCACCCACGGCACCGCCAATATAGGCCATGGTGAGCATGATGAAGATAAAGGTCTGCATGGTTGCACCAATAATCCCGATCATCATTATCGGCCAGGGGACCAGGATGGGAAGAAGTTCGGAAAACTGGCCCGATACCGTATGTTCCCCGAAGATGTTACCGAAAAGACGAAGGCCGAGGGAAACAATGCGGACGGCATGGGAAATGGCCTCCACGGCGAACATAAAGAGGCCGATAGCTGCGACGGGTCCCATGAGCGTTTTGAGATATTTGAAAAATCCATGCCTCTTAATCCCTTCCGTGTTATAGAAGAGAAAGGCTGTGATCGAAAGGGCAAAGGTCGTATTCGGATTGGATGTGGGTGGGTTGAGAAAGAAGACGAGCCCCATGATGTTGGAGAGAAAGATAAAAAAAGTGAAGGCTCCGATAATGCCCAGGTAGGTGCGAGCCATACCGTGTCCGATCACATCCTCCATGAGGCCGCGCAGACCACCCACGATGGTTTCGAGCATGTGCTGCATCTTTCCAGGATGTTCCTGACTGATCTGTTTCCGGAACCAGAAGGAAAAGGCTGTAATGAAGAGAAGAATGACAAAGCCCATGATGACGTGGTCCGGGATTTCAAACCCCAGAACCGGCTCAAGCAAAGCATTGACCGGCCGAAAGAGGAAGGAATGGGCTTCATGCATGGAAGACCTCCTTCACGGCATAGGTCATGAGGGCCAGGACAAAGGTGGAAAACCCCAGAAGGACGCTCATCGCCCTTCCCGTCCAGAGGGCGAGCACGACAAAGAGGATGCTGACGATGAATAAAAACAGTACATTCTTCATAGAAAACTTTTTTGATTCTCCCCCGGCCGGAATTCCCATAATAGTCCGGCTCAGCAAAAGAAAGTTAACTATACCCAGAATCCCCCCACCTGTCAATGGCAGCAAATGGTCCGGCTTTCCAATCAGAATGGCGATCCCGTCACCCAGAAGGGTGTAGGCGAGGGTGAAAATCAGGATAAACCGGGTCATTCAGACAACGGGAAGCAGAGCAGAGCTCAGCACCTCGATAACCCAGTTGGGCATGAGACCGACCAGCAGGGTTCCCACGAGGCATATCACGACAGCCGTGGAGAGGCTCCAGTGTCGGCGAAGAGGAAGTTGCATGGTCTCGTCCCGCTGATACATGGCCACAATCGGCCCAAGGTAGTAGTAAAGGGAGACGGCACTCATCAGTACTCCCAGAACGGCAAGGATGACATAGCCGGCCTGAATGGCGGCCGCGAAGAGGAACAGTTTGCCTATAAACCCTGCGGTAGGTGGAATCCCCGCAAGTGAGAGCATGAAGACAAGCATACAGAAAGACAGGAAGGGGTGCGTGTGGTTCAGACCTCTGAAATCCTCAATCATCTCCCCTGCATAGGTTCTTGACTTCAGGAAGATCACCAGGGCAAAGGCTCCTGCCGTCATAAAAAGATAGGCAAGCATGTAGATCAGCACGGCTTTGATCCCCAGCTCACTGAAAGCCAGAAGACCCAGAAGGGCATATCCGGCGTGAGCGATGGAGGAGTAAGCCAGCATTCTCTTGATATTTTTCTGGACCAGGGCGACGAGATTACCAAAGACCATCGTGAGGGCAGCCGAGAGACCGATCAGGGTCGACCATTCCTGGTGCAGAGGCCCTAAACCTACGGCAAAGACTCGAAGCAGGACGGCAAAGGCGGCAGCCTTGGGACCAATGGCAAAGAATGCCGTAACGGGAGTCGGCGCCCCCTCATACACGTCAGGTGTCCAGACGTGAAAGGGCACGGCGGCCACCTTGAAGAGAAGGCCCGATGCGGTCAGAGCAAGACCTGCAACCAGCATCGGCTCTGCCCTCTGGATGGAGGAAGCGAGCACGGCGATATCCAGGCTTCCCGTCGCCCCGTAAATAAGGGAGAGGCCGTAGAGGAGAAGACCGGAAGAAAAGGCACCCAGAAGAAAATATTTGAACCCCGCTTCAAAAGATTTTTCCTGGTTTCTGCAGAAGGAGGCCAGAACGTAGGAAGACAGGGCCATCAACTCGAGCCCGACATAGATGGAGACCAGGTTTAGCGAGGTGACCATGAAGACCATGCCGGCAGTGGCAAAGATCAGGATCGCCGAATATTCGATGATCCCCCATCCACCTTCCTTGATGTATTCAAGAGAAAGAAGAAGGGTAAGAATTGAACCCGCTATGCACAGGCCGCTGAAAAAGAGGCCAAAACCGTCGATTGTCAACATTCCGGCAAAAGCGGTTCTCGCTCCTCCCTCCGCAGTCATGACCAGAGCCCCCATAGAGGCAAAGAGGGTCAGGAACGCAATCAGGATCCCCGGGCCTTTGGGTTCCTTTCGAATGAGAGCCGTCAGCAGCAGGATCAGGCCTCCGGCCGTCAGACAGAGTTGGGGAAGAAGAGCCAGGATATCAGTGTTCATCACCATGGCTCTCCTCGGAAGCCGGTTCCTTGGATACAGGTGCTTCCATCTTCATTTCGTGCTCGGGAAGCTGATAGAAACCTGAATCTACAATCTTGACGATGTACTTTACCGAATTTTCCAATCTCTCCAGGAAGGGCTTCGGATAAAGTCCGATCCAGAAAACCAGGATGATCAGGGGATAGAGAGTCCACTTTTCTCTGAGGGAGAGATCCTGGAGTCCTTCATTTTCCTTATGGGTCACTTCTCCGAAAAAGACCCGCTGGTACATCCAGAGCATATAGGCCGCACCCAGGACGATTCCGGTGGCGGCAAAGAGAGCCCAGACCCAGGATCGGTCAAAGGCACCCAGAAGGATTGTAAATTCGCCGACAAATCCGTTCATGGCCGGAAGGCCGATGGAGGAAAGCGTAATAATCATGAAAATGATGGCGTATACCGGCATCACTTTTGAAAGGCCGCCGTAGTCGGAGATCATTCGTGTGTGACGTCGCTCATAGACAATTCCGACCAAGAGGAAGAGGGCGCCGGTGGAGATTCCATGGTTGATCATCTGGAGCGTCCCGCCCGTGATCCCGGCCGGGTTGAGGGCAAAAATCCCCAGCATGACAAATCCCAGATGGGAAACCGAAGAGTATGCGACCAGCTTTTTCATGTCCTTCTGGGCCATGGCCACAAGAGCTCCGTAGATGATTCCGACAATGGCGAGGAAGACTCCTACCGGCAGCAATTCCCACGTCGCCTTGGGAAGGATGGGAAGAGAGAACCGGACAAAGCCGTAAGTTCCCATTTTCAGAAGGACGCCCGCAAGGATGACTGACCCGGCAGTAGGCGCTTCTACGTGCGCGTCAGGCAACCAGGTGTGGAAGGGAAACATGGGGACTTTGATCGCAAAGGCGATTCCGAACGCAAGGAAGATCCACCACTGCATCCCGGCTGGAATCATGGGAGCAATCTTATGGAATTGGAGCACATCAAAGGAGGGCGCATTCCCCAGACCCTCGATTCCGAAGAAACCCGTAGTGTTGTAAAAATAGAGAGCCAGGATGCCCAGAAGCATAAGTACGGATCCCAGCAGGGTATAGATAAAGAACTTGATCGCCGCGTAGAGTTTTCTGGGTCCTCCCCATATCCCGATCAGGAAATACATCGGGACAAGCATGATTTCCCAGAAGACGTAGAAGAGGAAGAAGTCCATGGACAGAAAGACACCCAGCATTCCCGTTTCCAGCATCAGGAGAAAGGCGTAATATTCCTTTTCCCGTTTTGTAATGGCCGTAAAAGAGCAGTATACCGAGATAAAGGAAAGCAGCGTCGTTAATAGAATGAGGAGCAGGGAGATACCATCCATGGCGAAGAAGTAATCCACGCCCAGGGAGGGTATCCACGAGATCCGCTCCGTAAACTGAAAGATGTCGAGTCCCGTGGCCTTCCAGTCATAGAGAGTCCACAGGGGCAGGCTGAGCAGGAATGTGACTCCCGTAAAGAAGGTGGCCAGCGTTTTGATCACCTTCGTTTGCTCCTTTCGGGTAAAGAGGATGATCAGGAGTGCTCCGGCCAGCGGAAGATAGGTGATGACGGACAGGATCGGTATGGTTTTCAAGGCATCCAGCATGGTCCCCTCACTTCATGAAAATGTAGATCGCGAGAGCGCAGAAGGCTCCCAGGCCAAGGATCAGGGCATAGTTGTGTACGACGCCGGTCTGGACTTTCCGGAAGACACGTCCCATCGCGTCCGCAAGCCAGGCCGACAGATTTACCAGCCCGTCGACAATTCGCAAATCAAAAAATCCGGAGAAGATACTCGTTCCCACGGTGGCATGGCGTGTGCCGTTGACAACACCGTCAATGGCCCGGGCATCAAAGGTTGCCGATCCATTGGCAAGATTCATGGTACCGGCCACTACGGTGGCGCCGTAAAGCTCGTCTACATAGTATTTATTAAAAACAACTCTGTGCAGGACGGGGTGACGGGTGACAAAACCTTTAACCCAGCCCCAGTCCCGATCCTTCATATAGAGAGCCCATGCGGTAAAGATCCCCAACCCCGCAACCGCCAGGGATCCAAGGATCAGCAGCCATTCCAGGGCCGGAGAGACATGGGCGGTATGGTGCTCCATGCCGTGAATCTCGGGGACAATCGTATTGAGAAAGTGCTTGATGAGGTTGAAACGTTCCGGAAATGGAAATCCCAGGCCGATCCATCCACCGACAAGGCTGAGCGCCGCCAGGACAATCAGCGGAAGGGTCATCGTGCGGGGCGATTCATGTGGATGAGCCGAGCCCCGGTATTCACCGAAAAAGGCGACAAAGACAGATCGGAACATGTAAAAGGCAGTAATGAAGGCTCCCCCCAGACCCAGTGCATAGAGACCGAAGACCCACCCGTGTCCCATACCCGAGGCAAAGACCGAGGCCAGAATACCGTCTTTGGAGAAAAACCCCGCAAAGGGAAAGATCCCCGAGATGGCCAGGGTTGCAATGAAGTAGGTACGGAAGGTAGTCGGCATGGACTTTTTTAGTCCGCCCATTTCAAAGATATCGTTCGTATGGCAGGCATGGATCATGGAGCCCGATCCCAGGAAGAGGCAGGCCTTGAAGAAGGCGTGGGTCAGTACGTGGAACATCGCGTACACGTACGCGCCCACTCCTGCGGCAAGGAACATGTACCCCAGCTGCGAGATGGTCGAGTAGGCCAGGATCTTCTTGATGTCCCGCTGCGCCACCCCCATCGTCGCCGCAAAAAAGGCCGTCACCCCTCCGACGATCGCCACAACGGCCATGGCTGTCGGAGAGAGGCGGAAGATGACGTTGCACCGCGTCACCATGTAGACGCCCGCGGTGACCATCGTGGCCGCATGGATCAGGGCCGAGACCGGCGTGGGACCCGCCATGGCGTCCGGCAGCCAGACATAGAGGGGTAGTTGTGCGCTCTTGCCCGTCGCCCCGATAAAGAGACAGATTCCGATAATCGTGGCAAAGGGCGCATAGAGTTCGGGATTGGCCAGAGCCTGGCCGAAAACTTCGTGATAGGAAAGGGACCCGAAGACCCAGAAGATGACAAACATCCCCAGAAGAAAGCCGAAGTCCCCGATCCGGTTCACGATAAAGGCCTTCTTTCCGGAATCAGCCGGCCATTTCTGCGTGTAGTAAAAGCCGATCAGGAGGTACGAGCAGAGGCCTACACCCTCCCAGCCCACGAACATCATCAGGAAATTGTCTGCCAGAATGAGGACAAACATGGCGAACATGAAGAGGTTGATATACGAGAAGAATCGTGTGAATCCCGGATCATCGTGCATGTAGCCGATGGAGTAAATATGGATCCAGAAACCGACGAAGCTCACAAAGAGAACCATCAGTGCGGACAGAGCGTCGATCTGCATTCCAATGGGAATGGAAACATCGACCAGAGTTCCGAAGATCGTGTGAAGCTGGCCCGCGGGAATCCAGAGGTACAGATTCAGATAGAAGGGTTGATGGATCCCCATGGACATGATCCAGTCAATCACGGCTCCAAAAGCCAGAACCGTGGAAAGCCCGACCGACGTGCACCCGATCCACGCAGTCGCACGTTTGGACATCGATCGCCAGAAAAGGCCATTGATAAGGAACCCGGCAAGGGGAAAGATCGGAATAAGCCAGATGAGGTTCTTCACTCAGCCCTCCAAGGATCTTATGACATCGGCTTCCACAGTTCGCCGCTGCCGGTAAATGGTGATGATAATGCCCAGGCCGATGGCTGCTTCTCCGGCCGCCACCGTGATCACAAAAATAACAAAAACCTGACCGGTCAGCTCTCCCCACTGCTGGGAAAATGCCACCAGGTTGAGGTTGACTGCGTTCAGCATCAGCTCGAGGCACATCAGAAGAGTAATGAGGTTCTTCCGCACCATGACTCCCACCATGCCGATGGAGAAGAGAAGGGCGGACAAAACCAGGTAATGGGTCGTGGTAATCATGGCTTCACCTCCCCCCTCCCCAGCAGAATTGCACCCACCATGGCAACAAGGAGAAAGACGGAAGCAACTTCAAAAGGTATAAGGTAGTTGAAGTAGAGGTGAAGACCCACGGCCTCCGTGTTGCCCCCGCCAGCCTGGAAGGCATCGAGAGGTACCGAAGGCGTCAGCACGGTAGCGGCCAGAAAGTGGATCAGGATAAAGGCAAGAAAGAGGGCAAGCAGAAAGGCCACAGGCCACTGACGATGCCATTTCCGGGTTCGCTTGAGCTCTTTCTGTGAGACAAACATGATGCCGAACAGGAAGAGCACCAGAATACCTCCTGCATAGACCAGAAGCTGGACGGCACCCAGAAATTCGGCATGGCGGAGGAAGAAGAGGGCCGCAACACCCACAAAGGAGACCAGGAGGCAGAGGGCAGCGCGCATCGGATTGCGCAGAAGGACTACCCCGACGGCCCCCAGGAGTGTGAGTGCCCCAAAGATATAGAAAAAGATCAGAGCCAGGCCGCTCATTCCTTACCTCCTCCACCTTCTCCGGATCCGGAAATCTCTCCGGGTGCCGGTTTTTCCAGAGCCTTATCCGGTCCAGCCGGTGCGGGCACGGGAGCTTTGGGTGCAGGTTTCTCCTCGGCGGGCGGATCGGGCAGGCCGGTATAGGTATGCAGCTTTTCCATGTCGAAATAGAGCTCTTCGTCCCGGCTGTATGTTGCCCCCTCATAGGTCTTGGTTGTCAGATAAATAGCAAGAGGCTTGGTCGGGCACGCTTCTTCGCAGAGACCGCAGAACATACAGCGTTTCACATCGATATCAAAGCGGTCCAGAACCTTTTTTCTCTTTCCTTCCGGTGTCTGCTCCGGATGCCATTCGATGTAGATAATATCGATGGGGCACGCCTTGGCACACATCTCACAGGAAATGCACACATCGGGAAGGAATTTAAAGATTCCCCGAAAGCGGTCGGTCGGATCAATCCGCTCTTCGGGGTATTGCACCGTGAACTTCTTACGGAACATGTGCTTCCACGATGTATAGAGTCCGACAAACAGGTCAATGAGAAGGAGGTTCCTGAACCAGCGTCCGAGGGATTGTTTCTCTTTCATCGTCCCTCCTCAGGCAAAGACCCAGAGCTTTAGCATGGCCAGGGCAATCACGTTCAGGATGGCGAGGGGAAGGAGCCATTTCCATCCCAGAGCCATCAGCTGATCGAAACGGTAACGGGGAAAGGTGGCACGGAACCAGATCAGAAGGAAGAGGAAAACAGCCACCTTGGCGAAAAACCAGAAGAGGGGAAGATCGATCATCGTTCCCCTTGTCACCGAAGGAAAGGGAGGAAGCCATCCGCCCAGAAAGAGAACGGTACCAATGGAGGATACAAGAACCATATTTGCGTACTCTGCCATGAAGAAGAGGGCGAATTTCATTCCTGAGTACTCGGTGTGGTAACCCGCGACCAGTTCCGATTCGGCCTCGGGGAGGTCAAAGGGTGTTCGGTTGGTTTCCGCTACGGCACAGACAAAAAAGATAAAAAAGGCGATAAACCCTGGAAAGATGAACCACATGCCCGATTCAGCCTGTGCTTCGACAATCCGAACCAGGGAGAGGCTTCCCGCAAGGATCAGGACGGCGACGATGGCAAACCCCTGGGGGATTTCATACGAAACCATCTGAGCAGCGCTTCGAAGACCGCCCATCAAAGAATATTTATTGTTGGAAGCCCATCCGCCCAGAATCAGCCCGTAAATTCCCAGAGAAGATAGCGCAAGAACCAGGATCATGCCGATGTTGACATCGGTCACGTAGAGGGTGACCGGTTCCTTCAAAAGACCGAAAATTGTGGATTCTCCTCCAAATGGGATCACCGAAAAGAGCATCAGCGCGGGGACAAAGACAAGGATAGGGCCAAGGAGATGAAGAAATTTTTCAGAGCGGGACGGAATGATATCTTCCTTGGTGATCAGCTTGATCCCATCGGCAATGGGCTGAAGAAGCCCGATGGGACCGGCCCGGTTTGGACCGATTCTTGCCTGCATGAATCCGAGGATTTTTCGTTCCGCCCATGTGGACCATGCCACGATAGTCATGACGATGGCTACAACCACCAGATATTTAATGAGCGGAATAACGACGAGACCCAGAAGAATGGAATTCATCGGTCGATCTCCCCGAGAACGATGTCCAGGGTCCCAATCACCGCTACGACGTCGGCGATGAGATGCCCTTTGCAGAGGGTTTCAATCGCCTGAAGGTTCACGAAGCAGGGCGGACGTACCTTGACCCGGTAGGGTTTATCGCTCCCGTCACTGACAATGGAAAATCCCAGCTCCCCTTTGGGGGCTTCCACCGAGAAATAGACCTCGGCAGGCTTGGGTTTGATAATCTTGACACCCTTGGCGATGATATCGCCCTCGGGGATCAGCTTGAGACACTGCTCGAGAATCCGGTTGGACTGCCGCATTTCCTCCATCCGGACGAGATACCGGTCATAGGTGTCTCCATTATTTCCAATTGGAATCTCAAAATCGAGGCGGTCGTAAACTTCATAGGGCAGGGCCCTTCGGACATCCCACTGGACTCCGCTTCCTCGAAGAGGAGGCCCCGTCAGTCCCCAGTCGATGGCTTCTTCCGGAGAGATGACACCGACGTCCACAGTCCGCAGTTTCCAGATCCGGTTCTCCGTCAAAAGATTGTGGTAGTCCTGCAGCTTCTCGGGAAAGAGCTCAACGAATTCCCGAACCCGGTCAAGCCAGCCCTCGGGTACATCACAGGGAAGGCCCCCGATCCTCATGCAGTTCAATGTAAGTCGAGCCCCGCAATATTCTTCAAAGAGATCGAGAATCATTTCCCGCTCACGGAAGCCGTAGAAGAAGGGGGTGAGAGCACCCAGATCGAGAGCGTGGGTTCCAAGCCAGACAATATGGCTTGCAATCCGTTGCAGCTCCGCAAGGATAATCCGGATGAACATGGCCCGTTCCGGAACTTCAATGCCAAGAAGTTTTTCAACGGCTCCGACGTAAGCCTGGTTATTGGTAGCGGCCGCCACATAATCCATGCGGTCCGTATGGGGGATATTGGCCTGGTAGGATTGATTTTCAAAGAGTTTCTCTGTCCCCCGATGGAGATAACCGATGTGAGGATCCACCGAGATAATGCGTTCCCCGTCGATTTTTAAAACCAGACGGAGTACCCCGTGGGTTGCGGGGTGCTGTGGGCCCATATTCAGTTCGAGTTCTTGAATGTCAAACATGTCAGTCCCCCTCCTTCGCGGGGGATTTTGCGGCGGGTGGGGCGGGGGCCTCTTTCATCACCGGTCCGCCACCGTCAGGATAACGATCCTCATAGACCGCAGCACCGGTATCGATTCCCCTGAGCGGAAAATCCTTTCTCAGCGGATGACCGTTAAAGCCTTCCCAGGTCAGAATACGGCGAAGATCGGGATGGCCGTCAAATTGAATTCCCAGGAGATCATAGGCTTCTCGCTCCAGCCATCCCGCCGTTTTCCATATGCCTGTTACTGTGGGTACGGCCTCCGATTCGGAAACCTCAACCTTCAGGCGAATCCGGTCCTGTGTGTTCATGTTGTGCAGGAGGTAGGCCACAGTAAAGGGTCGCTCCGCCTCGGGATAGTGAATCCCAATCAGATCGACGAGATAGGTGAACCCGGAGGTTTTGAGATGGGAGCAAAGGTCTGTGAGCTGACCGGCATCTACGGTACAGGTCAGTTCACCGGCATAGATCACGGCCGAAAGGACCGACTCTGCGAATTTTTCCTTTAATTCCACAACCCGTGGATGGTCCCACGCTTCGACAGCTTCGGGCTGGACCCTCTTGGCGGGGACAGCAGGAGGTTTCTGTTCAGCCACGGGAGGCCTCCCCGGCGCCAAACACCCTGGTCGCCATGATCTTTTTCTGCAACTGCATGATGCCGTAGATCAGGGCCTCGGGGCGGGGCGGACAGCCCGGAACATAGACGTCCACGGGGATAATCCGGTCCACACCCTGGGTTACGGCATAGGTCCGGTAGGGTCCGCCGCAAACGGCACAGGATCCCATGGCAATCACCCACTTGGGATCAGCCATCTGATCGTAGAGCCGTTTGACCACTGGAGCCATCTTCTCCGTCACCGTACCCGCGACGATCATGAGATCACACTGACGCGGAGATCCCCGGAAAACCTCGGCACCAAAACGTGCAAGGTCGTATCGGGGATCCATGGCGGCCATCATTTCAATGGCGCAACAGGCCAGCCCGAAGGAAAAGGGCCAGATCGAATACTTTCTGCACCAGTTGACGGCAAAATCGAGGGGAGTCGTTAAGCCCATTTCAATGCCTCTTTCTTCCATGCATAAACGTATCCAACCACCAAAATCGCCAGAAAGACAATCATTTCGATGAATCCAAAGAGGGCCAGCTTCTTCAGGGTAACGGCCCATGGATAGAGGAATACGGTCTCCACGTCAAAGATGACAAAGAGAACGGCGATGATGTAATAACGGATCGAGAATCTAAAATCGTGTGCCTGGTGCTCGATGGGATTACCGCACTCATAGGGTTCACTCTTGACGGGATTGGGCTTTCGACGCATCAAAATCCTTGCCAGGAGCAAAATCAGAATGGGAACGCTGAGAGCCACTAGTGAGGCGAGAAGAATCGGTACGTAGCCCTCCATAGTACGCACCTCCTTTCAGCGAATCGTGCCTATTGTAAGGGTTAGGGCCGATTTGTCAAGTTCAGGATACGCGCCTTTTATGTGAAATATTTCTTATATCAATTCATAGCAAACTACACAAGCATTTCGCGGCATGTTCGACGATACTTTCGGTCCTTTTTCACCATGCAGCAAGTAGTCAAAACAATAGAATGTAAGCACGAACTTACCCACCTTTAATTATGTGAAATATATCACTACATACCATAACCTCGCGATTTGACCCTGTCATGCAGATGAACGGTTCCGTCCCATCCATGGAAGGAATCATTCGTGGTCGTACTTACAGACGATACGCCTGCAGCGCAGGTGAAGGATTCGCAACCGGCTGCAGACCTGCATGCTAGAATGGCGAGGTGAGGATCTACACCGTTTCCGAGCTTCTTCAAAAGGTTCAATGGACGCTGGAGGACACATTCGGGACGGTCACGGTACGGGGAGAAGTTTCCCAGTGTACCCGATCCAGATCCGGCCATATCTATCTCACCCTGAAAGACGCTTCTTCCGCTCTCTCTTCCGTGATCTGGTCTACCACGGCAAGCCGGCTTCCCTTTCAGGTCGAAGAGGGGTTATCCTTCCTGGCCACAGGGCGTCTTACGATTTACGCTCCCCAGGGAAGGTTTCAAATGGTGATCTCCCACCTTGTTCCCGATGGGATTGGTGCCCTCCAGCTTGCCTTTGAGCAATTAAAAAAGAAACTGGCCGCCGAGGGTCTCTTCGATGGTTCCCGGAAGCGATCCCTTCCCGCACTTCCTCTTCGTGTGGGGTTGATCACCTCTCCCACGGGAGCAGCCATTCGAGATTTTCTTGCGATGGTATCCAGAGCTCCGGCACCTCTGGATATCACCCTCTATCCCGTGCGGGTGCAGGGTGAACTTGCCGCAAAGGAATGTATTCGAGGTCTGGAGGTCTTCGCATCTCTGAACGATGTTGACGTTATTGTCATTACAAGAGGTGGCGGTTCCCTGGAGGATCTTCAACCCTTTAACGAGGAGTCGCTCGCCAGGGCCGTGGCTGCAAGTCCCATTCCGGTGATTTCCGCTGTGGGGCACGAAGTCGATATGACCATCTGTGACATGGTTGCAGATCTTCGATGCCCGACCCCCACCGCAGCCGGAGAGACCCTCGCGCGACGCATGGAAACAGAAGTCCAACGGATCTCCGACCTGGAAGGAAGGCTTCAGAGCTATGTAAGAGGCTGGTTTGATGAGGAAATTCGGAACCTTCAAATCCTCCGTCGTCATCTCAACCTGAATCATCTTTCCCGAAGAGTCCTTGAGGCCCGGGAGAACCTGAACCGGATGAGACTACATATTCGCCGGGGACTTACCCTTGCAATGGACGATCAGTACCGATGCCACCGGGAGCGGGCCGTACAGGTGAAGGAGTGGATGACCGCACTCGTATTAACCCATGCTAAATCTCTCCCCACACGTCGTCAACTTTTTTCCCTTCTCCGCCAGAATTTTAAAAGGAACCGGGACTTCGTCTCGTCACTTTCCCGACAGCTAAAGCTCCTCGGTCCGAGACAGGTTCTCGCCAGGGGATACAGTATTACGAGGAAGAAAGATACGACTATAGTAAAATGCTCTACAGATGTGGATTCCGGAGAGATCCTCACCATCATGCTTCACGAAGGGAATCTGACATGCCGGGTCAACGAAAAGGATTAACGTACGAAAAGGCTGTCGCCGAGCTGGAGGCTATCATTCAGCGGCTGGAAGATGGAGAAGCCGGACTGGAGGAATCTCTCACCCTTTTTGAGAGCGGGATCGAGCTTCTCACATTCTGTGAATCCAAACTGAACGAGGCTCAGGGAAAAGTGGAGAAAATCCTTGAGCGTGCCGACTCCCTCTTCAGGGAATCCCTGCAGACTGAAGACAATGCTGAAGATCTGGAAAGCGAAGATTGAAGAGATTCTTCCGGTTCTTGTTCCCGAAGCGACGCCTCCGTCTCTTCGGGAAGCCATGCTCTACTCGCTCCTGGCTGGAGGGAAGCGGTTTCGCCCTCTTCTGGTTCTGGCCTCCGCCCACGCTCTTGGCCGGGAAGCCGACCCGCTCGTGGAAGCCGCCTGCGCCACAGAATTTATTCATACCTATTCTCTGATCCACGATGATCTGCCGGCGATGGACAATGATGTTCTGAGGAGGGGAAAACCCACCTCTCACGTTCGGTTTGGGGAAGCCACGGCAATCCTGGCAGGAGATGCCCTGCACACGGAAGCCTTTCATATTCTTTCCCTCCATCCTGCCACCGTTGCTCCAGAAATTCGTATTCGTTCCATCGAAACCCTGGCCCGAGCATCCGGTGCCGAAGGTATGGCGGGGGGCCAGGTTCTGGACATGGAGGCGAGTGAAGCCCCGGCCACCACAGCCTCACTGGAAGCAATCCACCGGGGAAAGACCGCACGACTCATCCAGGCCTCCGTACTCATGGGAGGTCTGTATGCCGGAGCTTCAGAATCGAGACTCTCCCAGTTTGAACAGTTTGGTCTTGACCTGGGCCACCTTTTTCAGATTACCGATGATATTCTGGATGAGACCTCCACCGCGGAAGCCATGGGAAAGAGTCCGGGAAAAGACCGCGAGCAGAACAAGATTACAGCCACCCGGATTCTTGGGCTTTCCGGGGCTCTGGAAAGCGCAAGGGGGCTGGCATCCCGTCTTGACAGCATACTTCAGACAATGGAAGGAGACGACCGACCCCTTCGTTCCCTTGTCGACCTCGTGACCTCCCATCTTCCCGAATGAACCTTTCCCCCTTTCTTCCCCTGACCCTTCGCTCCATCCTGGAAAAACACGGGGAAGACTGGCCTCCTCAATTTCTCATAGGGACGACTCTCTTTGCAGATATATCCGGTTTTACTCAACTCTCCGAAGCTCTGACGCGGATGGGACGGGAAGGATCCGAATATCTCACTCGAATCCTGAATGAAACCTTTACCGAAGTAATCGACCGGCTCCATTTCTGGGGAGGAGACGTCATGCGGTTTGCCGGGGATGCGGTGACGGTATTCTTTCCGGAATCCCGGGGTGAGCAGGCAGCCATCCATGCCGCCCTGGATATTCAATCCTTCATGAAAGCCCATCCCGAAGTACAGAGTCCCGTTGGAACCTTCCCCATCCGAATCAAGATCGGGATAGCCTCCGGTACTCATACCCTGATGATGGTCGGACAGGGAAACACCCGGGACTATGTCTTTGCGGGAGAACCTGTCGACGGATCGGCCGAAGCCGAGCATCACGCCGAAGCAGGTGATGTAATTCTTCATCCGACATGCCACGGTTCCGGTGGTACCTTTTTCAAAGTCAAACCTCGCACGCCGGCTTCCCCATCCAGTCACGGCATTTCGGACATTGTTTCCGTCTCGGAAGAACTTGGGCGTCCCTTTCTTCATCCCGCACTCTCAGATAAAATCCTCTCCGGCCATGCCCATCTGATGAATGAGCACCGAAAGGCCAGCATTCTCTTTGTTTCGTTTGGTGCCGTAAGTGATTATATGAACATTGATGAATTGACCTTCCTGCAGGATGTGTACTCCGAGGTTCGCCAGCTGATCGACCACTATGACGGCTATATCAACAAAGTGGATATGGGCGACAAGGGCAGTAAGTTTCTTATCACCTTTGGAGTACCCCGCAGCCACGAAGATGATGGAGAACGAGCGGTGGGCGCAGCCGAGGATTTGATGGAACTCTCCAGAAAACGTTCGATCCCCATGGCCATTGGAATTAACACGGGCGTTATTTTTTCAGGAATTCTGGGAAGTCAGCAGCGGTGTGAATTTACGGTCATGGGAGACGACGTCAACCTTGCGGCACGGCTTATGCAGCTGGCCGAACGGGACAGGATTGTTCTGAGTGAAGGAACGAAAAAAGCCGCGCCGTCCTATTCCTACCAGGCCCTGCCTCCGACAACCGTAAAGGGAAAAAAGGAACCGATATCGATCTTTATTCCTCAGAAACGGGGAGAGGGGCAGACGATACAGTCCCAGTTCTTTGTCGGGCGCACAGAAGAACTCCGAAATGCGATTGAATTCCTGGACTCCCAGAGGGGACAACCGGCATTGCTCGGCATCCAGGGTGAGGCAGGAATCGGAAAGAGCGCTTTCTTCAGCCGTCTCAGTGAGGAATTTGACGACAGGAGTACGCTTCTTTTCGGCCACAGTCAGCCTTTTACATCAAGGTTCCCCTTTCACCCATGGAAAAAAATCCTCTTTGACGGACTCAACCATCTCAAGGTTTCGGGTGCGGTTGATCCCGCAGGAAAATGGCCCGCTTATCTTAAAGATAAATATCCTGACCTTCTCGCCTTTGCTCCCCTTCTTCTGGACCTTCTGAACATACCTCACAGTCTCCCACCCATCCAGGCCGATGATCAGACACGGAAGAGCGTCATGAACCGACAGGTTCAGATCCTTTTGAACGGTCTTGCGGAGCAGGGGACCACGCGGGTCGTTCTCAACAACACCCAGTGGATCGATACGGAAAGTATCGATCTTATCCGTAATCTTCTTCGTATCATGGAACCTCCTTCTCCGGCTTTTATTCTCCTGGGCAGATCCCCTCTGGAAGGCATGGAAACTCACATCTCCACGCTGACCTTACTCCTCTCCCCCCTGAACCGGGAAGAATCCCTGGAAATTCTTGAACACCTCCTGGGTACCCGGCATATCCCCGAGAAGCTCCTGAACGAAGCCATGGATGCCTCTCATGGCCATCCACTTCTTCTCCGAGAAACAATCCGCACCTTCTCAGAATCGGGATATATCGCTCGAGATGCGGACCATCCAGAAATTCTCTTCCTGGACGAGACCCGCCGTCCCTCGATCCCGGCGACACTGGAAGACGTGGTCATGGCCAGATTTGATCGACTGTCTGCCAACAATCAGGCTTTGTTAAAAAAGCTCTCGGTTCTTGGAGACAACATCCCTCCAGGTCTGCTGAAACGGGTGATTTCCGACACCAGCCAGGAACGGCCTTCCCTGGAAGGACTGCTTATTGAGGGTGAATTTATTTCCAGACATCCAAAGACAGGCCATGTCTTTTTTGTTCAGAACCATATCCGTTCAACGATTTACGACAGCCTGGATTTTGGATCCCGACGAGATCTTCATCGTCTTGCCGCCCATGAATTTGATTCCTTTCTTCCCCGGAACCATCCGGACAGGGATCAGATCCTTGCCTTTCACTACATGGAGGCCAGGGATTTTGAGGGTGGGTGTGACTTCATCATCCGGGCTGCCCAGAAGGCCTATGTAAGTTATGCCTTCCCCACGGCGGTTCATTATGCGAAGGCCCTCCTGGATCAAGAATCGCTCCTTCTTCAGGGAGATCGCTTTACTGAAATGGCTTATACCTGCGGAGATGCTCTGATCAAGATGGGGAGGTTTCCGGAAGTGCTTTCCATCTTTCACGATGAATTCATCAGCAGAAGCCCGGAGGGAGACGGCAGGGCCCGCCTTCTCAAGATTGCCGCCGATGCCTATCGGCTCACAGGAAACTTTCCCCAGGCTTCGGAAAGCCTTGAGGATGCGCTGACCAATGCAGAGGATGATCTTCAGACCTTCCGTGTCCTGGAAACCAAGGGGACCATGCTGGCCCAGACCAGCCGATTTGAAGAGGCCATGGCACTCTTCACCTCTCTAACAATGGACTATCGGGAAAGGGTCTCTGCGGAGGACCTGGCCCGGACAGCCACGGTTCGGGGTCCCCTGCTCTTTATCACGGGGCAGAGGAACGAGGCTTTTGAACTCCTCGAACACGCGAAGGAAACCTTCATCAACCTGGGTGAGATCGCCACTGCAATCCGGATCCTCAACAACATGGGGAGTTTTCTGGGTATTTCAGGCGAGCATGAAGCTGCTCTTGAAGCCCTTCTGGAATCTCTTGAATATCAGGAAAAATTCGGCATCCAGCAATACCTCATCTCTACGATCAATGAAATCGGGACGGAATCAATGCTTCTGGGAAAATGGAAAGATGCTCTCTACCATTTCAAGCACGGACTCTCTCTATCCCGCCGATTTAATGACCCTCTGGACGTTCGGATCTACTGTAACCTTTCGGAGCTGTATCAGTACTGCGGCCGGTATAAAGATGCGATGCATTACTTACAACAGGCCCGCGAATCCGCCGAACGTCACCATTTCGAAACGATTCGTGTCACTTTTTACTGGGTTGAGTTTCTCTCCCTCGTCCGGTACAGTTCCGCTCTTCTTCGAATGACCCGGCGTCTGGAGCACGAAATTGAACAGGAGAAAGCCAATTATCTGAAACTTCTCTGTGACAGTTACAGGGCCCATGCCTTTTATCTGACGGAAAAGAGAGAAGAAGCCGCTTCGCTTGCTTCTGAAGTTCTTGAGAATGCACGGCGGTTCAACCTGAAAAAAGAGGCCTATCTCGCCACGCGAACTCTGTTTTCCTGCACGGAAGATGAACCTGTCCAAAGGGATTACATCAAGGAATTAAAGAGACTGGCGGCGGAAAACCACTCCGATCAATTTTCCCTGGAGACGCTGATTCTGGAACTGTCTGATCGAAAAGAGGAATCGTTGATTCAGGAAGGTGACGCGATCCTGGGACGGGCACCCTTTGCCCACCTGGCATGGATTTTCCATCTCAGGGTAGCCGAGTTTTGTCTTTCTATGGGAAATCGGGATGAAGCTGCATCCAGGATTTCACGGTCTCTTGGAATCTACAATTTTCTTGTGAGCCATTCTGGAAAGAACTCCATTGGATCGATTCTGGAACATTCAACGGAAGCCAATCTCCTTCACCGTCTGATTTCTGAACTTTCCATCGATTCCGGGAGCCCGCCTCCGGAACTCTATTCGATCCTCGATTAAACTCTTCGGTTTACGGAACGACCCGTACGCGATAGCAGGCGAAGGCGGCGCCGTCCGTAAATGTGTACCAGCACGTTACCGCGTCACACCACGTTCCGTCTCCCGCCGGGATCGTCTGCACCAGGGCCCGGCCAGATCCGTCCGGGTCCGTGTCCCGGTACACTTCGTAACTGAATCCCGTGTCCGAAGCCAGACGCTCCCATGTCACCGTCACGTCGCTCCCGCTCCAGACCACGTCACTCAGATAGGCAATGTACACCGGCGTATCCAGGCTCCCCGTGTAGTCGTCCGACCCTGAAGCGTTCGATCCCCACAACGTCGGAAGGACCACTTCCCCGGCCCCATAGTGATACACCACCGTCGGGCCCGATTCAAAGGTCCCCGAAAAGTCCCAGCTGTATCCCGTCATATCACAACAGGAACGATCGTCAAAGCTGAAGGCCGCGTCGTCCCATTCATCCTGACCCCACGTGTAGTAGGCCACCGGATTGATTCCCTCCGTGTCGATCGACGTCGAGGCATACGCTCCCTCGCATGACGTCCCCGAGTAGAGCGTCGTCCCGCTCGAGGTCAGCGTCGTCGAACTCTTGCAGTTCATCGCGTACCCGTTCTGAGACACGTCTACCCACGCGTACCCCTTCGAGTGGGTGTCCGTGAAAAAGACCCCTCCGTCTCCCGCTCCCACCGAACTCTCCGACACACCCACAAGAAGACCGTTCGACGACTTCGCGAAGGCTTCCACCGCGCCTGACGTCCCTTCCATACCCTCGTCCGAGGCTTCCCACGCGCACGTCCCCGAGGGCTCGCCCACGGTCGGGCACCCCTCTCCTCGATAGACCCGAATCCACGGGCTCGTCGGCGAATAGGCACATCCCAGAAAAACCGTCCCCGCACTCACCACCCCGATCGAATCCTGGTGGATCGCTTCAAAGTCGCAGTCCGTGTCCAGTCCCGCCGTCGCCTGTACTGTCCACGATCCTTCCCCGATCTTCAGCCATGCCGATCCGTCCCCCGACGCACGGGCCGGTGCCTTCACCCCCGCACGGGCACCCCACGTAAACCCGTTCAACGCGCGCTTCGGCGTGTAGCAGTCCCCGATCTCATAGACATTCGAAAACCCCGACGGCGCGTCAAAGGTCCACGTCCGACCGTAATCCGAGGAAAGGTAGGTACCCGAGTCCGCTCCTGCCCACATCTCGCAGTACGGCCCCCGGTACTCCACGTCGTATACCTCCCCCGTCGTCAATCCCGTGGATAGGCCCCAGAGATCACTGTAGAGAGGAGAGCTGGTCTCAAACTCCCGCCAGAAGGCACCATCTTCCTTTGTACCAGCGATCAGGGAGGCTGCCCCTCCTCCCAACGGTGTATCGGTCAGGGAAACAACAAATATATCGTGAACAACCGTTCCATCGGATCGACGGACCGAACCGGCAGGGTAGTAACTCAACCCGCTGTCAAAGGAAATCATAACCCCGTACCCCCGGGATGCGGCCGCGACAATCGCGGGTTCATCGGGCTTTACAGTCAGGTCGGTGATTTCCGGGGGAAGGTTGTAAAATCCATCGATCTTTTCCCACTGGGAGGTTTCCTGGCTGCATCTCCAGATCTTGTTGTTTGCGGTTCCGGCATAGAGATAGAGAGAGGAACTCGATCCCCGATGAAAACGGGGATCGAAGGCAAGATCGGTGATCTTCGTGTTCCAGAAGTTCATGAAGGGGTCGGCATCCACGGGCGCAGTCCAGGTTCCCTGTGCCTGGTTCAGGGAAGTCCAGTAGAGACCCTCCACCGTCCCAATCGTTGCGTTGTAGGAAACACCGTAAAAATAGGTCAACAGGTCCGGTGTGGAATTTGCATCCAGGGCAGGATGCATCCGGACGATCGGAATGATTCCCGTACTTCCGATCTGGACCTGGGCATAGGATCCCACACTTCCTTTCTCCACCGAATAGAGAAGACCCAGTCCCGAGGATCCCGCCATTACACTGGTATACTCTGAATTCGTTCCCATGTAACCATTGTCAAAAAAGGGTGATACCGCCACGCTGAGGATAGGAATACCCGGGAATTGCGCTGACGTCACGTTGGACCAGGAAGACTGACCGGTCCTCTTGTACAGGCCATCCACTGTGGCGGCAAAGAGGACATCATCAGAGGGAAAAGAGGGAGAAATCTCAAGGTCGTACCCGATGGGAACGACCGTATTATTGGGGGGCTGGGGAAAGGAAACTTCAAGGGCCCAGGTCAGCCCGGCATCTTCGGATCGGTACACCTTTGCCAGCCGGGTCATGGCAAAGAGTGTCGAGTCTGAAGAGAATCCAGGAGACAGCACAATATCGACGACCGGATCTCCCGGGGGAAAGGTATTAAGCCATATCCATGAAGAGCCGCCGTCATCGCTTCGATAGATGCCGTTTCTGGTCGTTCCCAGATAGAGGGTCTGTTTGCCCGGAGACTCTACCGGCTGAGAATCATCAAAGGCGGGATGGATGGCCACACAGGTCCCCTTGACACCCGACGGTGTGCCTGCGGGGACTCTGGGGTCGTAAAAGTACCGGACGAAGTATCCGCTTCCTCCCAGCCCTGCCGGATCATTCCAGATCCCGTACCGGCTCTTGTACATCCCGTCGGTCAGGGAGGAAGCAAAGAATACGGGCGGATTGGTGGGAGATATCGCCAGACGACTCACGTTTTTCGTCAGAATGGGATCGGTCGCGGCCGCCATCTGCCCTTCGTTCCCCAGTGGAATTGGCGGAGCAGCGGGTGCGTCACAGTCCTGTACAACAAGGCCGGTTCCCACCGTACCGACAAGGATTCCACCCCCACCCCCACTACCCTGGCATGCATCGGAATGAACCGATTTTGGAAAACCCCTGAATCCGGGAAAGGCCATATAGGGTTCTCCGGTAGCACAGGAATCGAGGGCATAAATTTCTTCCCTTGTCGCGGCAACGCTTTTGGCGCCGGTCTGGGGATCGACGGAAACGTCGATGAAATCCCCTGCGGGTATGGAGAAACCTACACCGCCGCAGTAGGGGGTAAAGGAGGAACCGTCATAGAGAAAGACTCCTTCATCTCTTGTTCCCGCGAGGACATCGAAGGGGCCAGATGTTCCATACATGGAATCGTAGGGAACGCCCGTTACGGAAAGATAATCGATATTGGTGGTGGCCAACGCGGACCAGGTCGATCCATCCCACGCAAAGATATTCCCCTCATCCGGACCCGAGGTTTCGGTTGCGGCAAAGAGGAGATCCCGGTCCACGTCGTAAAAGATGTCATTCAGGTTCAGGTTTAAACCCTGCGTATCCATAAGAACCCAGTCATTGGACTGCACGGTTTCACGGCTGATCTCGATCTCGTCGAGGTACCAGCCCTCCGCGGTATCCGCCGAATCGGAGGTGAAGAGAAACCGGATTTTCACGTTATTTCCCGTATAGGAACTCAGGTCGATGTCCCGAAAGGACCACCCGAAGGGAGGCCCTGAATAGGGAGGGAGGAGATTGGACCAGATCATGCCTCCATCGGTGGAAATCTGGGGGGTGCAGAAATCCTGCGCCCGGGTGTCATAATATTCGTTGTAATAGAGGTGGTATCCGTGACCCGGCATCGATCCCAGGTCGATGGGAGCAGCCAGAGTGAGCGTGGACCACTCGTTGTTATCGTAAAAGTAATAGCAGGCCGACCCGACCTGGCCTGCCTTGTAGGCGTGACCCGGGGAATAGTACCAGCAGCTGTCGATGTACCAGGACCCTGTGACTTCCCAGTTATTCATTCCCGATTCCGCTCCATCGGGATCAAGAAGACGTTCGGTTACCGTGGGTCCCACCCATGAACCCTGCCCCATGTTGTTGGAGAATGTGCGGGTAAAGATCCCGACACCCCGGATGGCAAGATAGACATCCCACGTACTCATGGCCCAGCCCGGAGCCATGGCGATGCTTACCGCATCCCGGTATCCCACCTGGTTTCCCGAACCATCCTCCAGTCCCGCCGTATCCGCCCAGACCCAGCCCGGGTCATAGGAAATCTTTCCATAGACTCCGTCTCCCGCCAGGGCCGCCAGCGCGCCGTCCGGGGTTCCATTAACTCCCGTGAGCTTCTTTACCGACAGATCGACAAGCCCGTTATTGTACGACGACCAGGAAATGGTGTTGTCATAGGGATCCCAGGAAGAATAGATACCTGCTTCCGTGGCAATCCAGATATCGACCTGGCTGGGAAAGCGGAAGATATCGTTGACCGATCCGGAGACCACACCCTGCTTTTCCCACATTGGCGTAGATCCGCCCCCGGCCATGGGGGCTTGAACAGGCTGGATTTCAATCAGGGGAGCAGAACGAACACGATTCTGAGCTACCGCCAGAGAACTGATCATGGCGAGAATAAGAAACCAGGGCAACCACCGCATAGGCCCTCCTCCCCCTTATCATACAATAAGCGCCAGTACTGCGATGTGATCTACGTCACATTTTCCCGCATGAATGCAGTGTTTTTTAATAAATCTACGGAACGACCCGTACGCGATAGCAGGCGAAGGCGGCACCGTCCGTAAATGTGTACCAGCACGTTACCGCGTCACACCACGTTCCGTCTCCCGCCGGGATCGTCTGCACCAGGGCCCGGCCAGATCCGTCCGGGTCCGTGTCCCGGTACACTTCGTAACTGAACCCCGTATCCGAAGCCAGACGCTCCCACGTCACCGTCACGTCGCTCCCGCTCCAGGCCACGTCACTCAGATAGGCAATGTACACCGGCTCATCCATGCTCCCCGTGAAGTCGTCCGAACTCGTGGCATTGGTGGCCCACAGCGTCGGAAGAACCACCTCTCCTCCAGGTGTGTAGTGATGCACCACCGACGCTCCCCAGTCAAACGTCCCCGAAAAGTCCCAGCTGTAGTCCGTCGTGTCACAACAGGAGCGATCCTCAAAGCTGAAGGCCGCGTCGTCCCATTCATCCTGACCCCATGTGTAGTAGGCCACCGGATTGATTCCCTCCGTATCGATCGACGTCGAGGCATAGGCTCCCTCGCACGACGTCCCCGAGTAGAGCGTCGTCCCGCTCGAGGTCAGCGTCGTCGAACTTTTGCAGTCCATCGCGTACCCGTTCTGCGACACGTCCACCCACGCGTACCCCTTCGAGTGGGTGTCCGTGAAAAAGACCCCTCCGTCTCCCGCTCCCACCGAACTCTCCGACACACCCACAAGAAGACCGTTCGACGACTTCGCGAAGGCTTCCACCGCGCCTGACGTCCCTTCCATACCCTCGTCCGAGGCTTCCCACGCGCACGTCCCCGAGGGCTCGCCCACGGTCGGGCACCCCTCTCCTCGATAGACCCGAATCCACGGGCTCGTCGGCGAATAGGCACATCCCAGAAAAACCGTCCCCGCACTCACCACCCCGATCGAATCCTGGTGGATCGCTTCAAAGTCGCAGTCCGTGTCCAGTCCCGCCGTCGCCTGTACTGTCCACGATCCTTCCCCGATCTTCAGCCATGCCGATCCGTCCCCCGACGCACGGGCCGGTGCCTTCACCCCCGCACGGGCACCCCACGTAAACCCGTTCAACGCGCGCTTCGGCGTGTAGCAGTCCCCGATCTCATAGACATTCGAAAACCCCGACGGCGCGTCAAAGGTCCACGTCCGCCCGTAATCCGAGGAAAGGTAGGTCCCCGAATCCGCTCCCGCCCACATCTCGCAGTACGGCCCCCGGTATTCCACGTCGTATACCTCCCCCGACGTCAATCCCGTGGAGGCATACCAGCGGGGATCCCAGGTCGGATCGGAGGGATCGGGATAATAGAGCGTTTTAAGGGAATCAAAGGTCCGGTAATGCATTCCGTCACCGAACGTTCCCGCCGCGATGAGAGCCGGTTCAGAAGGCGGTGTATCCGTAATCGTAAGGGCAGAGACGTCATGGATAATCGTCCCATTGCCCCTCTTTGGAATTCCGGCCGGAAAGAAGGTCAGGCCTCCGTCAAAGGAGATCATGACCCCATAGTCCATCGTTCCGGCCAGGACGATATTGGGCTCATCGGGCTTGACGGCCAGGTCGTTGATTTCCGGGGGAGAGGAGAAGAATCCCGCCATCTTGTTCCAGGTCCACTCCCCCCAGACGGCCCGCCACACCTTGGAATTGGAGTGTCCGGTATAGATGTAATTCGGTTTCGATGAATTGCTTCGATCGAATCCCGGTTCAAAGACAATCGAAGTAATCTTGAAATCGTCCTGTCCCCCGATATTCTGAGCCGGGTTCCACGTCCCGTTGGTCACGTTGTAGGTCGTGTACCCGAAGGTTGTCGATTCCCCCGAGGCAGAATAGACTCCCGAAGCAAAGAAGAGAAGAAGATCCCGGTTGCTGCCGACTGCATCTGAGGCCGGATGAAACTTCACGGTGGGTATAGAAGAAAAGGAGATATCGCCGACGGGAAAGATGGAGGAAAAAGTGGAGCCGAAATTTATCGAGTACAGCATGCCCTGCAATTCCGTTCCGATGACAATCGTACTGTTCTCATAATCCTGAATCGGAACCATGCTCTCATCGAACAGGGCTGAAAGATCGACACTGAGTACGGGTCCGCCGTCCCAGGCCTGGCTCCAGGTCCCCGGTGAAAGCCGTTTAAAAAGACCCTGGGTGGTCGCCGCATAGAGAATGCTGTCACTGGCATATCCCGGAGAGATGACAAGGTCGGTACCCTTTACGATATCAAGGGGATGGGACGGCACGGTCAATTGAGCTTCCATGGTCCAGTTGTTTCCAGCATTATTTGAACGATAAATTTTTGCGTTTTCAGTCAAAAGAAAAAGGGTTAGATCATTGGAAAAATCGGGAGAAATAACCATATCCACGATGGCTTCGGAGGACGGCATGTTGTCAAGGTGCGCCCAGGAACCGCCCCCGTCCCGGCTGGCAAAGACGCCGTCATCGAGAGTCCCGAGAAAGATCATCAGGCTGTCGGTATCCGCAACTCCCGTTTCGTCGTACCCGGGAGGAACCACGATACAGGAGGCGCGTACTCCCCCAAACTCCCCCGGATTATTCAGCGGATTGAAAAAATACCGGACAAAATATCCAAGATCTCCCAGGACCCCTCCCATGTTCCATATCCCGTACCGGCTCTTGTACATCCCGTCGGTCAGGGAGGAAGCCAGCATGACCGGCGGTTCCGAATCTCCGGGATCGGCATCGGTCACAATCAGCTTTGATACGTTCTTTGTCTTGATTTCCGATCCCTCCGTCATCTGGCCTTCGTTTCCCAGGGGAGACGGAGGCGATGCCGGTGTATTGCAGGGAAACCGGAAGAGACCGGTTCCCAGCGTCCCAACGATCAGGTCCCCTCCTCCTCCTTCTCCCACACAGTAATCGGACAGGACCGAAACCGGGGCACCCTTGAACGCGGAAAAGAGGATATAGGGTGTCGTACATCCGGAATCGAGCATATAAACGGAATGTTTTGTAACCGCCCCGCTTTTGAAGGAAGGGGTGGGCGGATTATCAATCGGAGGCGGATAGACCGAGACATCCAGGATATCCCCTTCGGGAAGTTGGAGGGGATCGGTCACACCGCACCAGGGGACAAAACCGGCTCCGTCAAAGACATGGACCCCATGGTCCCGGGTTCCCGCCAGAATTTCCCCCTGGACAGCACCAATCATTTCGTTACACGAAACACCGCCCAGGCTCAGGTATTCGATGCCGGCAGCACCCACCTCTGTCCACGATACTCCACCCAACGTGTCCAGCTGCCAGACGTTCCCCGTAAAAGACGAATCGTAGTACTTGGCCGAAGCGTAAAGAATTCCCATCCCGTCGATGTAGAGGTCGGTAACGTTGGGATTGGGAATCTGGGGGTTCAATTCCACCCACTCTTCCGCGGTCTCCGTTCCGATCGTAATATCATCGATATACCAGCCGGGGTAGAATGTATTCACGTCATCAGAAGCCAGGCGCCACCGGATCGAGACGGTCTGGCCGTTATAAGGGCTCAAATCGACCTTGACCTGGTAGGGCGTGCCGAGCATCAGGGTATCGCCGGACCACGCGGCCCTGCCGTCCAGGGGGTTACAGGCCGCTGAAATCGTGGAATTGTACTGACCGGTTATAATCTGCGGTCCGAGATCGGTCCAGACCCCGGCTCCAAGGACCGAGATTTCCAGGACGCCTCCATGCCATGCCATACCCCCCGCCTGGCCGTCCAGGCTGTAACTATGGTAGAAGGAGAGGATGTTGTCCGTTCCCAGGGTGATGTTGTTCAGCACGAGGGCATCGTCAATATACTGGTTGGTCACGAAGCCATCGGGTACAAACCAGGCATAGCTGCCGGTATGGGTGTAGCTTGTGGAAACAATCGACCAAGCATCCGGTTCGGGAAAGCCGCATGGGGGTGGGATCTGCGGGGGAATCTCCGCGTGGGACCATTCCGATCCTTCCGACTGCGAATCGAGATACTCTTCATAGATATAAGTAGAGGTCGTACACCACTTCCCGATAAAACCATCCCTGCAGAACGACTTGGTGTAGATCCCTTGTCCTGCGAGAGCAAGATAGATGGACCAGGGCTTCTGAGGATCGGGATTGGGACCGATTGTCACGCTCACGGCATCCCGGTATCCGAGTTTATTACCGCCTGAATCCACCAGACCATCATCGGGACTGTAGAGCCAGAGGCCGCCCGGACCGCCGGTCAGCCTTGCGTACACACCGTCACCCGCAAGAGTCAAGAGGGTCGTATCCATGTCCACGTAACACCCCTCCACCCGGGTGATGGACAGATCCCGGATGCCGAGGTTGTCGTCGAACCAGGGCTGAGCATTGTCCTGGGGGTACTGGGAGGCAAAAATTCCGCTCTCCGTTGAAATATAGGTTTCCAAAACGGGTCCCCCGGGTTTTACGACGGCATTGACGGATCCCGAGGCGATTCCCTGTTTTTCCCATGGAGTACTCTGGGCACAAAGCCCGCCCGCCATGATAAGAAATGACAGGCCTGCCAGGAATGATCGGCGCATAGTCCCTCCTGATTCAAGAATACATGATTCTTCCGCCCGAAGGTGTGACGGGGATCACATCTAAAAAAAACCGGGGCTCTGAGCCCCGGTTTTTAGTTTAAGAATTTAGTTATTCTACCAGGTCCCCCCCACCGGTCCGGCTCCGCAGACATACCCCGATCCGTTGGCCTGGATCCGGTAGAACGTATAGTTATTGCTGGCCCCGGCAAGGCTCCGGCTCGTCACATTCGCTGACGTGGTCGCAACCACACCCAGGCGTGATGCGGCGGTGTTGCTCACCCATATGCTGTAACCGCTCTCTCCGTCCAGATCGGTCCAGTACAGGGTCAGGGTATCGGTTCCAGAGTTGTACGTCACCTGATAAATCCCTTCGCCCGGCAGATCGGTATCCCAGTCCAGCTCTCCCTTCACGGTGAAGGTCCGTTCAAAGGGGGTCGGATCGGTACCATAGGCATTGGTAACCGAGAGGGACACGTCGAAGGCTCCCGTTCCCGTGTAAGTATAGCTCGGAGACTGAAGAACCGAAGATCCGATTCCGTCCCCGAAATTCCAGCTCTGGCTGGTTACATTCCCGGCCGAATAGTTATAAAAGGTCGTGGAGGAACCCAGGCAAACCTCGCAGGCCCCGGTGGCACACTCGAAGTAGGCGGAGGGGGTGAGAACGCCGATGTCTCCGGGCAGGGAAGACCAGATTCCGTCCCCCGTCAGCCCCGTATAGATTGTGGTTCCCCCTGAAGTCGCGGAAAGATCGTATGAGGCCGGGTCGGCGGCGGGAAGATCGGTCTTGACCCAGGCCCGGCCGTCGGAAGAGACATCGGAATAGTAGACACCGCCGTCATCACCATTTGTCAGGTAGGCGTCGCTTACGGCAGCCAGGATAAAGTGATCGACGGGATCCTGGTAGAAGGCCGTCACCTTCCCTGCATTCTGTCCACCCGGATAGGTGGGAAGGCCTTCGCTGGCCGGCTCCCAGGCCGCCCCGACAGCGGAACAGGAGGTGTCCAGCCGGTAGATCCCCTCGGTGTAGATATCGGGCGCACCCGATCCCACGCCGATCGATCCCAGGAGAACCGTCCCCGAATCGAGCTCCTTGATTGCCCGGAAATCTTCACACGGGTCGGGGATCGTCGCGTCACATTCCTGCCAGGCACCAAAGGAAGGCTGATAGTACCAGGCTGCGCCCGAGCCGATGCAGTCGCCGGGTCCCCGGGTGGGGGCAACCTGCTTACCCGAGGAACATCCCCAGGTAAAGCCGTTCAGGGCCCGTTTCAGACCGTCACTGAAGGAGACGTCGGTGAGGCCCCATCCGGCGGGAATTCCGGATACCGTGTCCCAGGTCACGCCAAGATCGGCAGAGTGTAGATCACCATTGGGGACGTGGGCGGCCCGCATGTCCTCGTTCCGGGAGATGAAGCGGACTTCGTTCACCGAACCTGTTTCGATGTTGGAAGGCGTGAAATCCCCGAAATACTGGTTTTCGGTGTGATCGGCGTAGTAGATTCCGTGTCCCCGTGTTCCCACGACCACCCGACGGGTATCGCTGGCGGGTGAGTAAAGAGTCACATTATCGACGGCCCATAAATAATCGTAGGCCCCCCAATATTGAAAAAGAAATTGTGTACCATTTCCTATGTAAGCTGAAATATCAAATGCCACATGCCCGGAACTACTTCCACCCGCTTCATCCCAATGAGCACCCGGAACCTGATACCAATATCCGGTTGAGGGATTCTTAACCCATACTTCAGCGATATCACTTCCGTAACCCGAGAACATTGTAAAAATATGATCAAATTCAAGCCAGAGTTGTTCAGATAGTCTTGTATCAATAGAAGGAGAGTAAAGTGCGTCATTTTGTGTACACCCACTTCCCTGATTATCAGAATCGATTATGGCGTATGGTGCTTGCAACGGTGAACCCAGGTTTCTATTTCCATAATCGTACGTATTCCAAGTATATTGTGGTGCTCCAGTACATGATCCCCCATCGATTGCATACCACCCTGACGGCCAAGATGGTGCCGCATCAAACTTTTCCTCCATGTAGATCATTCCCGGATCCATGTTGGTGACAGCGATCGAGAGCATTTCAGGAATGGGGCAGTCCTTCCCGGCCGTCGTGTCGTAATAGGTGAGGTTGGCACCCCAGGGCTGGAAGGTGTCCCCCCCGTCCCGGCTGATGAAGACGCCCTCGTACCGGCTCGTCGCAAAGAGAAGCGAAGCGTCGTCGGGAGCGGCGGCAATCCCCGTGATGTCGGGCGGCACGTTCAGAAAGCCATTGGCCTGGTCCCACCCCTCGAAGCCGTTCCCGTAGTCCCAGCGGGCGGTGAAAAGCCCCTGCGTGGCGTGGCCGCAGAAGATGGAAAGAGAGTTGTTCGGGTACCCGGGGGCGAAGGCAACGCTCTGGACCCGGCGGTCGGAGGGAAGTCCCAGGTTGGCCTGCGTCCACTCTTCGCTTGAAGGATCCGTATCCACCGTGACGTAGACTCCGCCGTTGCTCGTATTGCTGGGTTCCGCTGCAATGAGGACGGCGGGAACGTAGGAGTCCCATGACGGCGAGACCTTCAGGTCGTTGATCTTGGGCGGAATCGTCTGGCTCGTCCCGTTGAAGTCAAAGAAGTCATCGTTGGTCATCCCGTAATCTCGACCGAAAAAGACGCCATTGGCCTCTGTACCCACGTAGAGGTACCCGTGGCTGTTGTAGCTCGGGGGAAGGCCGATGGCCGTAACGCTCTTGTTGAAAAAATAGGTCTGGCCGACCCTCTGCCATCCCTGTGATAAATCGAAGCGGAAGAGACCGAACTTCTGGTCGATGTCGGAGGTGTTATTGATATCATAGGGCCGGCACCCGGCGTAGATCCACGGCTGGGATCCACCCTCGGCGGCGGCCAGGGAGAGAATCTGCTTGTTTGCGATCGATCCGAGCTGGCTCCAGCTTCGCCCCCCGTCATAGGAGCGGTACACTCCCTGGTTGTATACCGCGGCCAGGAGTGGGCCATCCGGGGGGACCATGACCAGGTCGGTGACGATCGTCCCAGCGAGCTGATCTCCGTCCCCGTTGGCAAAGACCCAGGAACGCCCGCCGTCGTCGGACCGGATCACCCCCCGGCCGAAGGTTCCGGCGTATACCGTGGTGGACGTGGCGGAGGAGCACGATCCCTCGAGGTAGTTCAAGTCGGTTTCCACGGCAAGGACGGGAACGGTGCCCCACGAATCGGGATCTCCGACCATCCGGAAGAAGTACCCGACGGGGGAGGATCCCATCTCGATAAAGTCACGGTTCTTGTATACACCCCCGACACCCGAGGCGGTATAGATCGTCCAGTCCCCATTAGAAAAGTAAGGGCTCGGCGCGATGTCGAGGATGTTGTAATCGTAGAAATTACAGCGTCGGTTGGAAACTCCCGAAGAAGGACTCGACGGGCTATAGAAGAGGGGGCCCTTGCCGGGGCCGCCGGCCCAGGCCGCCGTGCCGGAGCCGTGGGCCAGGGTGCGGATGGCGCCCCGGAAACCGGGAAAGGCCTCGTAGGCAGGCGATCCGCAGTTGGAGGGATCGTCCACGGTCCAGAGGCCGCGGCGCGTCCCCGCCGTAATCCTGTAATAGGTACCCATGTTCGTGTAGTCGACGGCCCAGATTCCCTGGTCGGGGGGATCGGAACAGACGGGTGTCCACGTACCCAGAGACCCGTCGGACGTGTAAACGCCGTACCCCGTCCCGCTCGAATCGGTGGAAAGGCCGACAAGGGCAAAGGTCAGTTCATGGAAGGCAACGGAGAGGATGGAAACCCCTGAGGGAAGCTGGGACTGGGAGACCATCTGAAGCCCGTCGTTGGGATCCATCGCATAGTAAAGTTCCGTTCCTCCCCCATTATTGAGGGTTCCGGCAATAATGCGGTGCTTGGCTCCCGTTGTCGTTCCCTGGGTCAGGGCCGCGACACAGAGAAGGTATTTATTGTTGGCGGAAACGACACTGGAATTGTAGGCCGCCCACTGGGCGGTCGTACCCCACCCGGTCTGGCGAAGCATCCCGGCCCCCAGCGTGGACATATACGTGTAATAGGTGCCATGGGCCTGGTCCCATACGACCGAAAGGTCCGTCGGGATAAATGAATCCTGGATCAGGTTCAAACCGAGGCTGGCCGGATACCAGTTTGTCCCGTAATTGTTTGAAAGGAAGACCTTTCCGGAGACCGTCGCCGCCATGAGGCGGCCCTGGAACGCCGATCCGGTATTTTCCCATCGGGCCGCGATTGCCGTAACCTGGAGATCGGTGAGGCCGTTGGATCGGGTCTGCCAGCAGATTCCGTCGGTGCTGTAATAGACACCCGAACCGTTGGTGGCGGCAAAGATATGGCCCGTCGACCCGTTCCAGGCTGCCACAAGAATATCGGTCACATCTCCCTGGATGTCGGCCCGCTGGACCCAGCCCTGCGCATGGAGTCCACCGGCAAGGAAGAGAAGAACAACCATACCAAGATAGCGTCTCATAGGATCTCCTTCGGGCATCCATGGCATGTGACACGATGCCCTCCATTCCTATGATAACGTATCCGCTATCCCGAAAGTGTGATCCCGGTCACACAATGCCCGATCCCGAAAGAGAGCCGCCTTGTTACCAGCTGCCCCCCACCGGACCGTTTCCGCAGGCATATCCCGAACCCAGCGGCTGGATCCGGAAATAGGTGTAGCCGGATGCCGTCGCCGATGTCGTATCGGGGCCCACGGGCGATCCATACGTCGATCCGCTGGATGCGCTGTTGGAGGCCCAGACCTGGTATCCCGTTTCGCCCGCGTTCAGATCATCCCAGGAGAGGGTCACGGTGGACGAATCAATCCTCGAGACCGTCAGTCTGTCTGAGGTTCCATTGAAATCGAGTTCTTCCTTTACCTCGAAACCCCGTGTATAAGGGGTAGGATCGGAACCGTACGAATTGGACACGGTCAGGGACACCGTATAGGAACCGGAGTACGGATAAATGTAAGTTGGGGAAGCCTGGGAAGAGTAACCGAAACCGTCTCCAAAGCTCCAGCTGTACCCGGTCACGTTCCCGGCGGAATAGTTCCAGAACGTCGTGGAGGAACCGAGGCAGACCTCACATGCCTCTGTTGCACATTCGAAGAAACCGGCCGGGGACAGGACACCGATCGATGAGGGTAGGGAAGACCAGATTCCGTCGCTGGTAAGACCGGTGTAAACCGTGGTTCCTCCCGATGTTGAGGTCAATTCAAAACTCCCCGGCTCCACGGCCGGCAGGTCAGTTTTTACCCAGGCCCGCCCGTCCGATGATGAATCGGAGTAATAGACGCCTCCATCATTACCGTCAGTCGTATAGGAGTCATTCACTGCGGCAAGCACAAACTGGTTGATGGGATCCTGATAGAAGGCTGTGATCTTACCCGCATTTTCCCCGCCGGGGTAGATGGGCAGACCTTCGTTGGAGGGTACCCACTCCGCCCCCGAGGCCCAGCAGGCCGTATCCAGGCGATAAACCCCTTCGGAATAGCTGTCGGGAGCACCGTTGCCGACCCCGATCGACCCGAGGAGGACGGCTCCGGAATTCAATTCCAGGATGGCCCGAAAGTCCTCGCATGTATCGGGAATGGTGGCTCCACATTCTTGCCAGAATCCCAATGAGGGCTGATAATACCAGGCTGCCGCCGTGTTGATGCAGTCTCCCACCGCCCGGACGGAGGCAACCTGTTTTCCCGAGGAGCATCCCCAGGTAAAGCCGTTCAGGGCCCGTTTAAATCCATCCCCGTAGGCCACATCGGTCATCCCGTACCCTCCGGGGATTCCCGGAACCACATCCCAGGTTTCTCCGAAATCGGCGGAATGGAGGTCTCCATACTGGATATGGGAAGCCCGCATGTCCTCGTCATAAGAAGAGTACCGGAGTTCCGTCACTGATCCGATGTTGATATTGGAAGGATTAAAAGTTCCGAAGTAAGCCGAATCGTCATAATCGGCAAAGTAGATCCCGTTATCCTCGGTCCCGACAACAACCCGCGGCGCAAGTTCACCGATCGTGACGTTATCCACAGCCCAGAACCAGTCGTAGGTGGCATCGGTATAGTGAAAGGCTACCCGGAATCCCGTTCCCCTGTATGGTGTCAGATCAATCGTGGTTCTTCCGATAAAATCATCCCCGTTGTAGTCCATGACTGTAACCCAGTCCCCCACATCGTCCCCGCAGTTGCCGCCGGTGGCCGAGGAGCAGACTTTGACATAGCCATGCTCATTCCCCGAATAGGTATAGAAGAGATGACTGAAGGAAACGACAAGCTTCTGAGCCGATGAGGTATTCAGGTAGGGTGTAATCAGCCATTCATCCTGAGTGGCGCCCCCTCCCTCGCAATCGGAATCGGCGATCACATAAGGATCGGTAAAGAGATCAGGATAGTATTCATCTTCCTGTCGATCACAAACGGTTCCGTCAACCATCCAGGTCAATCCTGGCCCTCCCACAGCGCCTATACCACCATTAATAATGGTCCATGTCCCCGGAATCCCGCTGGAAAAATCTTCCTCCAGATATGTTGCCCCGGAGACTGTCTCCGTCACGGCGACGGAGGTCACGCTTTCCACCGGACAAAGGTTGCCTGCGGCAAGGTAGGGCCCCTTCGACCAGGGCTGAAAGGTATCCCCGCCGTCCCGGCTGATAAAGACGCCTTCGTTGGATGTGGCGGCGAAGACAAGGTTTGAATCGTCCGGGGAGACAGCGAGGCCCCGGATATGGGGAGGTACGTTGAAAAAGCCGCTGGCCGCCTGGAAGGGACAGGTCGGGTCGGTATAGTCGATATCGAGATAGGCGGAGAAGAGCCCCTGGGTCGCGTGGCCGGCAAAGATCTCTCCCCGGAAGAGAAATCCCGGGGCAAAGGCCGTACTCAGGACCTGGTTGTCCGGGAGGTCGCCTCTGTTGATCCGGTTCCAGGACCATCCGTAATATTCACTGGCCCAGAAAATTCCGCTTCCCCCCGCGGAAGAGCGAATCGTCGTCAGGACCATCTGGTCATTGACATACCCGGGGGACATTTTAAGGTCATCCACGTGGGTCGGAGAAGGCAGGGAACCGGTGATGTCGGTCCAGGTGTCCCCACCATTGATAGAATAGCGAATTCCGTCCGGGGCCCCCGGCCTCTCTTCCAGGCCGATAATGACCCGAGGATAGGTAGAAAACTGCGGGCTCAGCTCAATTTCCGCGACGTTCATTCCATAGGTGTCCGGGTAAACGAGCCATTCCCCGTTTTCATACTTGTAGAGGCCGTACTCCTGTCCCAGAACGCTGGTTACGGGGCGAAACCCGGCGTAGAGGGTCGGATTAGCATAATTACAATTGTCCGGAACCGCGAGGCTCAGGACCCTGGGATTGGGTATTGATCCGAGGAGGGTCCAGGTATCCCCCCGGTTGGGACTGCCATAGACTCCCTTTCCATAAGCAGAAACGTAGATATACGCTTCATTGGTCGGGTGAAGGACAATATCAGTGATGACCGCGTTGTCGAGCTCCCCGTTCAGGCCGTTCCTGTACCTCCAGGACCGGCCCCCATCGTCACTGCGCATGAGACCTTTTCCGAGGGTTGTCGCGTAGACCACCTGCTGGGCATAACATCCCTGCTCGTTATAATTGATCTGGGGCTTCACTTTCAGGATCGGGACCGTACCCCACGAGTCGGGGTCCCCGATCATCCGGTAAAAGTATCCGTTCTGGTTGTTGTTGCAGTTGATCGGATCCATATTTTTGTAAACACCGCCGATTCCCGATGCCGTGAAAACGGTTGTGTCCGAACTTCCGAAGTTGGGGCTGGGCGCGATATCGACGATGTTGTAATCCTTCAGATAACATCCAGATGAATTTCCCCGGACATTGGTCACGGCCCCCGACACGCTGGTTGGATTGAACCGCACGGGACCCTTTCCCGGTCCCCCCGCCCAGGCCGATCCGGAATTCCCGATCCCCAGGGCAGCGATCGATCCGCGGAACTGGGAAAAGCGCGAATACCCCACGATGTTGCAGTGCCAGGGGTCATCCACCCACCAGATCCCGCGGGGTGTGCCGGCGGAGATCCGGTACCTGGACGCACTGGAATCATAGTAATAGTCCACTGCGGTAAAAGGCTGATTGGGAGGAAAGTTACAGATTCTTTGAAAGGTCGGACTTGAATCGAGATCAATGGAGTAATAGACTCCCTGTCCGATACCGGATGCATTGGTGGTGGTGCCGACGATGGCGAACCCGGATTCATGGAAGGCCACAGAGGGAAAAGATACGTCATCCGGTGTGCCCGTGGCCTGCCACCATCCGTTGTCCTGTGGATCCGGCATCACGTAAACAGTCGATGGATGCTGGCTGTCTCCGACTCTCCCGCGGGCACCGGCAACGACCTTGTGCTTCCCCGTCGAAGTATCCTGGGCCGAGGCGATGGAAAGGATATCGAGATTGATCAATCCTCCCGCTCCTCCCATGATGTTGTACGGCTGCCATAGATCGTTGATAAATTCCTGCCGGAGAACTCCCGCGCCGATCGTGCTCATGTACGTCAGCCAGGTGCCCAGGTAACCGTCGTAGATCATTGTCAGATCTGTGGGTGTGTAGGAAAGGTCAATCGAATCCAGCCCGAAACCGTCAAGGTACCAGTTTTGCCCGTAGTCCGGGCTGTAGTAGACCAGGCCGGATAGCGTGGCCGCCTTGACGTAGTTGGGACAACAGTCATTGGCCCAGGCAAGGGCGACGACCTGGAGATCCCCCAGCCCGTTGTTTCGTTCGCTCCAGCAGACACCGTCGGTTGAATAGTAGACCCCCGACCCGTTGGTCGCCACATAGATATCGCCCGAGCTCCCGTTCCAGCCGATTACCAGTACATCCGTAATATCCCCCTGGATGTCGGCCCGCTGGACCCAACCCTGCGCAGAGAGCATCCCTGAAATACCAATAAGAAACAGCGCCAGAAAAGCCTTTTTCATGGCCATCTCCTTTTCTCCTCCAGGTATCCGGTACCCGGGGAGAGACTCGACCCCGCACCTCATTCCTACGGGGTCGACACATACCAGACTCGAGTTCCACCACAAACCCGTGTCGGGGTTGACCCCGACATTTCTACCATACGGCCTTTTACCTCGAAATTGTGTGACGGTGATCACACCCGGGGTCACCCGCTGTTGTTATGAATTCATTGTATCACGGGGCCCGTCATCCCTTGACTTTTCCATTTCATGGTGATAGGATCCAAAGGGTGTTGAAAGTGGGCGTGACGCCCACTTTTTTCTTTCTTACGAGGAGTCTATGCTGCCTGAAAAGGTAATGAGGGAAATGAAGGAGGCCGTAAGGGACCTCGGGTATGATCTCGTCCACGTCGAGTGGAAGGGCGGGAGAGGCCGGGGAGTGCTCCGTCTCTTCATTGAGCGGGATGAGGGCATTACCCTGAGTGACTGTGAGCGGGTATCCCGTGAAATCTCGGCCCTTCTGGATGTCCTCGATCCCATTTCCCATTCCTACAGCCTGGAAGTATCCTCACCGGGCGTGGAACGCCCCATCTTTCATGAAAGTGAATATCCAAAATTTGTCGGACGTCCCATGAAGGTAACCCTCACGGAAGCCGTGGAGGGAACACGGGTCCTTCACGCCACGCTGGAAAGCTGTAAAAAGGAAACGCTGACCTTTCGCCGTTCTTCCGGCACCCTGACCGTACCCAAACGTATAGTCCGCGCGTCCCGGCTTCTGGGACCGTGGGAGGAGGTTGATTAACCATGGATCTCATTTATGCCATCAAGGAGACCGCTCGCGAGAAGGATCTGGACGTTGAGCTGATCATCCATGCCCTGGAAGACGCGATGGCCGCGGCCGCTCGTCGATTCCACCGCATCAAGGGAAGAGTGGTGGCCCATCATGATCCGGAAAAGAACATCTTCAAGGTGTTCCACGTCAAGGATGTGGTGGACGAGGTAGAAGACCCCGTGGAGCAGATTTCCCTGGAAGATGCACAGAAGGATGATCCCGGCCTCAAGGCGGGTGATCTCTGGAAAGAGGAGCTGGAGACCACGGGCCTGGGAAGAATTGCGGCCCAGACAGCCAAACAGGTACTCTTTCAGAGAATCCGGGACGCCGAACGCTCCAAGATTGCTGAAGAGTACAACCAGAAGATTGGAGATCTCATTACCGGCTCGGTGAAACGCTTTGAAAAGGGTGAAATTGTCGTGGACCTTGGAAAGGCCGAGGGGAAAATCACACGGGAAGACCAGTCCCGCATGGAGCGATGGTCCATCGGAGAACGAATCCGAGCCGTCGTGGTTGGCATTTCCCCCAAACCGTCGGGTCCACAGGTCCTCCTTTCCCGAACCGATTCCCGGCTCCTCATCCGGCTCATGGAGATGGAAGTTCCCGAAATTTACGATGGCACGGTCATTATCAAGAATGCCGTACGGGAAGCCGGTGAGCGTGCCAAGGTTGCCGTGTTTTCCCGGGACCGGGACGTGGATCCCGTTGGAGCCTGCGTGGGGATGAAGGGAGGACGCGTTCAGGCCGTAACCCGGGAGCTTCGCGGGGAAAAGATTGACGTTATCCCCTTTGCGGAAGATATTGTCACCTATGCCCAGAACGCCCTCGCCCCGGCCAAGATCAATCGCGTACTTGTAAAGGGTATGGGGCAGTCGGAAAAACAGCTCGATGTTGTTGTGGATGACGAACAGCTTTCTCTGGCCATCGGGAAGAAAGGTCAGAACGTCAGGCTGGCATCACAACTTATCAGTGTGAGGATAGAAATCAAGAGCGAACATCAGGTTAAAGAGGAGGTATCCGAAGCTCTGGCACGGATTATTCAGGGCCAGGAAATCGATGAAGAAGAGGAGGGAGCCAGTGACCTCACTCTGATTCCCGGTGTCGGACCCTCCATAGCAGAAAAGCTCATCGATGCCGGATATCCCACGATCGAAAGCCTCCTGGAAACCGATGCCGAGACCCTTGCGGGGATCGAAGGGATTGGAATGACCAAGGCTCAAAAGATTCTTGACGCTATTGAAGATCTTGAAGAGATCGAGGTCGAGGACGAGGAAGAATAGAGGGTAAACAAGATGGCTGGAACGATCAAGATTCAGGATCTCGCGAATGCGATGAATAAAAACCCCAAGGAGCTCCTTTTTGAGCTTCAGAGTATCGGGGTCAAAGTGCAATCCGTGGATGACGTAATTCCACCCGAAGTGGTGCAGGCCCTCATTTCAGGCAAACCTCTTGAGGCGCCCAACCAGGTTATTATTCGTGAGGATCGTGGCCGTGAGCGAAAAGTCAAGAAGACGCTGAAGACCAGGATCCCCAGGGTTAAAGTCCTTACACAGAAGGACATTCCTGTCATCGACATTCCCAAGAAAAGCACGCTTCAGGAAGTCGAGGAGATGATCCCCGCCTCTGAACCCGAGGCACCGCCAGTACAGGAAGTTCCCGTCAAAGAGGAGGCGCCGGCTCCATCCAGGCCTGCAAGGCCCGCCAAACCATCCAAAAAGGTCATCAAGGTTCCGCCCAAGGAAGAAGCGGCTCCATCCAACCTGCCCAAACTGGCGGAAATCCAGGTGAAAAGAAGACCGCCACAACCAAAACCCGCCGCAAAGCCCGCAAAGCCGCCGGAATCCAAACCGGCCCCAAAGACAGCAGCAAAGGCCGGCACGACCCAGCCCGGGCGGGCCAAACCTGTCCGCCCGCCCAAGGGTCCTGCGCCGCGGGAGGCTACGGAAACCACAGAGACCAAGGAAACCAAAAAAACAGTTAAGAAAAAAACAGATAAACGAAAAGCAAAAACCACTCCGGATCCAACCACGACCGAGCGCGTTGATGTACGGAAATTTGTAGGATCATCCGCCGAAACGGCCCGCCGCCTTCAGGAAGCCGAGGAACAGAGATCAGCCCGCCTGCGTTCAAAAAAGCGAAAGGTGGAGGAAGAGGAAGTGGAAATTCATGTCCCTCTTACCCTGGACGAGCAGGTAGCACGGCTCAAATCGATGATCCCGGAGGATCACGAAGTCACCCTCACGGAAGGTGCGACACTCAGGGACCTGATTGACCGGCTCGGGGTAAAAGTCAAAGATTTCATGCCCTATCTCTTTCAGAAAGGCATCATTCTCTCCGTAAACCAGCCGGTCCGGGAAGAATTCGTGAAGAAGCTGGGCGAAGATCTTGGATTTACCTATACAACCCAGACCTTCGAAGAAAAGGTAGCCAGTGACGTCCAGAAGCGCCAGAAACCCAAGGAAGGCACAGCCCGGGCTGCCGTAGTCACCGTTATGGGCCATGTCGATCACGGCAAAACATCCATTCTGGACTATATCCGGAAAACCCGCGTAGCGGCCGGTGAAGCGGGAGGCATCACCCAGCACATCGGTGCGTACCAGGTCTTTGTCGGTGATAAGAAGATCGTATTCATTGATACCCCGGGCCACGAAGCCTTTACTCATATGCGATCCCGGGGATCCAAGATTACTGACATCGTTGTTCTGGTCGTTGCCGCGGATGACGGAGTGATGCCGCAGACCCTGGAAGCGATCAATCACGCGAAGGCTGCCGATGTTCCCATCATTGTTGCGGTCAATAAGATCGACAAGGCCAATGCCGACCCGGATAAGGTAAAAAAGCAGCTGGGGGATCGAGGCCTTCTGGCGGAAGATTGGGGCGGAGACACAATCGTCGTTCCCCTGTCCGCCGTTACGGGAGCGGGAATCGATACTCTCCTGGAGATGATTCTTCTGGTTGCGGAAATGCAGGAGCTGAAGTCCAACAGCACGATTCCGGCTAAGGGAACCATTCTTGAAGCCCGGAAGGAAACCGGACGCGGCATGGTGGCCACCGTTCTCGTGCAGGAGGGAACCCTCAACCGTTCCGATTATTTCATCTGCGGAAACACCTATGGAAAGATCCGCTCCATGTACGATGATCGAGGAAATCAGGTCAAATCGGCAGACCCCAGTACACCCGTTGAAATCAACGGTTTTTCGACCCTTCCCTCCCCGGGCGATCTCTTTCAGGTTGTCGCCAACGAGAAAGAGGCAAAACGCATCGTGGAACTTCGTCGTCAGAGCGCCAAGGATGACCAGGCTCGAAAGACCACCGTTTCCCTGGAAGATTTCTTCTCTACCGTCCAGGGAGATGAAAAGAAGGTCCTTCGTTTCGTGGTCAAGGCCGATGTAACCGGGACTCTAGAAGTTGTAAAGAGTGTGATCGAAAGCAAATCCACCGAGGATGTCGATGTTGTCGTCATGCACGAGGGTGCGGGAACCATCACGGTGAACGATGTTGCCCTGGCTCAGGCTTCCCGGGCCGTGGTCATCGGCTTTAACGTCAAACCGGAAAAAATGGCCCAGAAAGAAGCGGAAGTACTCGGCGTCGAAATTCGCCACTACAGCATTATTTACGATCTCATCGAAGACATCGAGGCCGCAGTCACGGGAGCCGTCGTACCCGAAACAAGGGAAATCGTTACGGGAACGGCCCAGGTTCTCAAGGTCATCCGTATTCCAAAAGTGGGTTCCATTGCGGGATGCATGGTCAATGAAGGCATCATTAAGCGTGGCTCCCAGGTCCGGATACTCCGGGACAACACCCTGGTTCGGGCCGCCAAGATCGTCTCCCTGAAACGATTTACGGAAGACGTTACCGAAGTCCGGAAGGGCTTTGAATGCGGCATCGGTGTGGACCGATCCAAGGATGTCCAGGAAGGAGACATCCTGGAATGTTTTGAACGGGTGACCGCGGAGGACTGATCCTTCGTTCATGTACGTAATGGTTATGGTCCTGGAATGTCGTCTCCCGTATGTCCACTCCCTCAAGGGGAAACGTGTGATCCGGACTCGTCTGGTCGAGCGTCTCAAACGGGATTTCCAGGTTAGCGCCTCGGAAGTTGCAACGCAGGATCGTCACCAGGAACTTACGGTGGGAATGAGTGCGGTATCGTCGGATGCAACCTATCTCCGAAATCTTCCTGACAAAATTCGTAATGCAGCCGAAGGGGTACTTGAGGGATTCGTTGTTCAGTCTTCATGGGATGTGGTGCCTTGGCCATAAAGGGAATGCGCCCGCTTCGCATGGCACGATTTATTCAGCAGGAGCTTGCCATGATCCTGCTGACCCATACCCGGAATCCTCTTCTCCAGGAAGTCGTGGTCACCCACGTTAAGATGTCACCCGACCTCCATCTGGCCACCGTCTATTATCGCGTCATGGGGAATACCCCGGTGGAGATCTACCAGGAGGCCCTCGACGGGGCGCGTAAATTCCTGGAGCATACCCTTGGACCCAGTCTCCGGTTACCGTTCCTTCCAGAACTGATCTTTGTTTTCGACGAAAAACTGGAAGAAGCACTGCGCCTGGACCGCCTTTTCGAACGGATCGAGCGGGAGAGTGAAGATGCTGAGTGATGTGAAACGCGTTATCGATAACGGTCATCGGTTTCTGGTCACGACCCACCTTCACCCCGATGGTGACGCCGTCGGCACTTCCCTCGCCCTTCAGCAGATTCTCACCGAGCTGGGCAAGGAAGCCCGGGTGATTCACCGGGAAACCGTTCCTTTTTCTCTACGAAGACTGCCCCGTCTCGATCTCTGGAATATCACAGACACCCTTCCCCCTGACTTTCCCGATGGCTGGGACGCAGTCTTTGTCATCGAATGTCCAAAGCTGGAACGGACGGGCTTTGAGGGACTGGATCTGGGCACCATCATAAATATCGATCATCACATTTCCAATATCCGGTATGGTGCGGTGAATGTTGTCGATCCAGACATTCCCTGCGTGGGTATGCTGATCTGGGACCTTGCCGTACAGACCTACGGTCTTACACTTCGGCCTCCCGTCACCGATCATCTCTATGTAGCTCTTTCAACGGATACCGGTCAGTTCTGTTATGCAAACGCAGGTCCGGAGGCGTTTTCCATGGCTTCGGATCTGGTTCGATCCGGTACACGTCCCGACCGAATTGCAACGATTCTATACGAAGGTTTTCCTGCATCCGCCACCAAGCTGAAGGGATTGATTCTTTCCACGCTGGAGATCTCCTTTGGAGGCCGGGTTGCAATGATCCGATTTCCAAGAAAGTTTCTTGCGGAGGCTGGAGCTGAAGAGGGAGACGCGGAGGGCGTCATTGACGAACCGCGGAAAATTGACGGTGTCGAAGTCGCCGTTCTCCTTCGGGAGCAGGCAGACGGGTCCATTAAGGTTTCGATGCGCTCCCAGGGGACCATCGATGTGGAATCCATTGCGAGGGAATATGGCGGTGGCGGCCATCACAATGCCGCCGGTTTTGTGCTTTCTCGCACTCTTGAGGAATCAGGGACTTTCGTTCTTCAGCGTCTGGAGGAAGTGTTGACCCATGAAAATTAACGGACTTTTACTCGTAAACAAAACTCCGGGAGGAACATCCCACGATGTTGTGGACGGAGCCAGGAAGATCTTTCGTCTCAAACGGGTGGGCCATACGGGAACTCTCGATCCTCAGGCAGAAGGGCTCATGGTGCTCTGCCTGGGCCGTGCGACCAAGCTTCAGCAGTTTCTGACCGGGATGGATAAGACCTACGAGGGTCTGGTTCGTTTTGGCCACTCCACGACCACCTATGATGGTGAGGGAGATGTCACATCCGACCCTGTCGAGTTCAGGCCGGAGCTGGAGAAGCTGAATCACCTCGCATCGGAATATGTGGGTACCTTTCTTCAGACTCCTCCGCCGTTCTCCGCCAAACGGTACAAAGGAAAACGCCTCTATGAACTGGCTCGATCCGGCGAGGCGGTTCCCGAGCTTTTCAAGGAAGTCACCGTTCACGCCTTTGAGTTTGATCGCGTGGACGATAACCTCGGCCATTTCAATATCCACTGCGGGTCCGGCACCTATCTCCGGACGATCGCCCACGAGCTGGGTCAAAAGATCGGGTGCGGTGCCTACCTGTACCACCTGAAACGTCTCCGAATCGGGCCCTTCCACCTCTCCACTGCTCTCAGCCTTGAAGAGCTGAACGGGCGAGAGGATCAGCTGGACGGACCCCACTTCATTGACCTTAAGAAGGTCAGGCTGCCCTTTGCAGAGCTCAAGGTGGACTGTCTCAGCGGCACAAAACTCCTCGGAGGCCAGCGCATTACCTATTACGATCCCGATTTTAAGCCCGAACCCCGGGAAGGGACGATCCAGGTCGTCTCCCCATCCGGTCATCTCATCTGCATTGCATCCTATACGCTGGATGGTCGGGAAATGATCGCTCTGGAGCCCAGAGTTGTCGTTGCAGATCGTTGCGATTGAAGCCATATTGTGATATTCTTGATGCCCGCAAACGCGATCTTAATGAATCCAAGGAGTAATCTTTACCATGGAACGTATCTATAAGGAAGAGGTAATCACAAACTTCCGCCGCCACGAAAAGGACACGGGGTCTCCCGAAGTCCAGGTCGCTCTGTTGACCCGTCGTATCAATGATTTGACCGAGCATTTGAAGACCCATAAGAAGGACCATCACTCCCGACGCGGTCTCCTCATGATGGTCGGTCGGAGGCGAAAGCTTCTGAATTACCTCAAGGACAAGGATTTCAATCGTTACGCATCCCTTATCCAAGAGCTCGGGCTGAGAAAGTAAGCTCGTATGAGCTCTCCCATTCAAGCCACTGTTACCTTAACAGGCGGGCGATCGCTTCACTTTGAACTCGGACAGATGGCCATGCAGGCGCACGGATCGTGCGTCGTGCGGGGCGGGGATACAGTTGTTCTCACGACAGCGTGTTTCCGGGCCGGTGCGAAAAGCACCTTTCCCTTTCTTCCCCTTACCGTGGATTACCGGGAGTACACCTATGCCGGTGGACGGATCCCGGGCGGATGGTTCAAGAGGGAAGGCAGACCGTCGGAGAAGGAAATCCTCACCTGCCGTATCATCGATCGTCCCATTCGCCCCCTCTTTCCGGACTGGTATCACCTTGAGACTCAGGTCATCGGAATGGTATTCTCGGCAGACGGCGTCAATGATCCCGATATTCTTGCACTGAACGGGGCTTCTGCTGCTCTCTCCGTTTCCCCCATTCCCTTTCTGGGCCCCATTGCAGGTGTACGGGTGATTGAGCTGGATGGGAACCTGATCGTAAACCCCACAACGGAAGAGCGTGAATCCGCCACCCTGGAGATCGTTCTCGCAGGAACCCGGGATGCGGTCATGATGGTTGAGGCCGGAGCCCAGGAAGTCGCTGAGGAGCGCCTCCTGGAAGCCATCCTCTTTGGCCACGGCGAAATTCAGAAAATTATCGATTGCATTCTAAAATTGAAGGCCGATGCGGGAATACCCGTAATATCCGCGCCCGAAGGTGAACCGGAGCCCACAGTCCAGGGAGAAGATATCTCCACGACACTCGGTCCAAGACTGCGCGACGCCCTGTTGACCCGGGAGAAACAGGCCCGAAATACGGCCATGGACTCTCTCCTTTCCGAACTTCTCGAAACCATTCCTGAAGAAGAGGAAGACCGAAGAAACCAGACCAAAAACGCATTTGAAGAGGCCGTAAAAAAGGCGACTCGACGTCTCATTCTTGATGAAGAGATGAGGCTGGATGGCCGGGGGCTCACGGACGTTCGCCCCATCGACTGCAAGATCCAGCTTCTCCCGCGCACGCACGGTTCCGCCCTCTTTACCCGGGGTGAAACCCAGGCCCTCGTCACCGCGACCCTGGGGACCTCCCAGGACGCTCAGATCATTGAGGACTTTCTCGGCGAATCGTCCATGCGGTTCATGCTGCACTACAACTTCCCACCCTTTTCAACGGGGGAAGTCAAATTTTTACGCTCACCCTCGCGCCGGGAAATCGGCCATGGAAACCTCGCCCGCCGTGCACTGGAAGCGGTCTATCCCTATGACGACGAGAACTTCCCTTACACGACACGCGTCGTGGCCGATATTCTCTCATCCAACGGATCCTCCTCCATGGCCACAGTATGCGGGGCCAGCCTTGCTCTCATGGATGCCGGCGTACCGATTGCCAAGCAGATCGCCGGCGTCGCGATGGGGATGGTCGTGGAAGAAGAAACGGTTAAAATTCTCACCGACATCGCCGGTCATGAAGACCATTTTGGTGACATGGATTTCAAGGTGGCCGGAACCCGTGACGGTGTGACGGCCCTTCAGATGGACATCAAGGTCGGCGGGATCTCTCCCGAAATCATGCGCCAGGCCCTGGATCAGGCCAGGCAGGCCAGGTTTCACATCCTGGACATCATGGATCAGACGATTTCGTCTCCCCGGGAAGAGATGTCCCCCTACGCCCCCAGGATCTGGACGATTTTCATTCCCCGGGATAAGATCGGGGACGTCATCGGATCGGGCGGCAAGATCATCCGATCGATCATCGAGGAAACCGGTTGTAAAATCGAGATCGACGACGACGGCAAGGTCCTGGTGGCCTCAACGGACGGTGCTTCAGCGGAACGAGCCATCCAGCTGATCCGAAAATACTCCGAAGTCCCTGAAATCGGCAAGGTATACCACGGCGTGGTTCGCCGAATCGAACCCTACGGCGCCTTTGTGGAAATTCTCCCGGGAACCGACGGGCTTCTTCATGTTTCTGAGTTCACAACGTTCCGAATCAAGGATATTCGTCAGGCCCTGAAGGAAGGGGACGATCTGGACGTGCAGATCATCGAGATCGACGATTCCAACGGAAAGGTCAAGCTTTCCCGAAAGGTCCTGATTCGGGACCATCCTGAACTGGTTGCCCGGGACCGGGAGCAGTACGAAGAAGACATGTCTCCCCGCACTCCCCGCCCCCATCAGGATCGCGGAGACAGGGGAGACCGAAGGGATCGAAGGGATTCCCGATCCAGGGGAGACCGTTCCCGGCGTTGAGCTGACTGCGGGATGAAACGGCGTCTGCCCCTTCACCTTGGATACCAGGTTGCCCTGATCACGATTGGACTCCTTCTATCCGTCACCCAGGCTCTTCCAAGGCTCTTTCATCCCTTTGATTCTCCGCTTCCCGAAATGGGATTTCCCGTTATTCTTCTCCTTGTCCCGATTGTCGGATCAGTGGTCCTCTTTCAGGTCGCCTATCATTACGAGCACTCCCCCCGTTTCTGGGTTCTTCTGACGTGGGCGCAAAATCTTTCCGCTCTGGCGATCGTCGGAACCGCGGCTCTGACCCTGGGGACCAGGACAGCGTTTTCCGGGGAGGTTCCTTCCCTTCTTGTTTCCCTGAACCTTGTCCTGCACTGTCCTCTTCCCGGAGACGAGACCATGCCCGCCGAATCGGAGCTTGCTTCACCTGAACTCTGACGCTTCGACGCCAGGTCTGTGTTAGACTGAACCCGTGGCCAAGGCTCTGGACATCCGCGATCCGGTTCACGGGTACATCCGACTTACTCCCCTGGAAGCATCGATCCTGGACACACCCGAGTTTCAAAGGCTCCGCTTTGTCTCACAGCTCGGCCTGACGAACCTGGTCTTTCCCGGAGCCACCCATACAAGATTTTCCCATGCCCTCGGAGTCATGCATCTGGCAGGGCGTCTCTTTGACCACCTTATTCACCAGTCTCCGGAAACCCTCCTGCCCCCACCAGGCGAAAGGGAGCGTCTCCGCCACCTGATCCGGATCACGGCCCTTCTCCACGACATCGGGCATTCCCCCTTCTCCCATGCTCTGGAAAGTCTCTTCCCGGAGGGCATGAATCATGAACGGATGGCGGTCCGGATCATCCAGAATTCCGCCATCTCCGAAGTGATCAGGGAGGCGGGATCGGTTATCGGGATTACCATCGAAGACATTGTCAACCTGATGACCGGCCACCTTCCCCCCGAACAAATCTTTCTGTTCCAGTCTCTGAACGGGGAGCTTGACGTGGACAAGATGGACTATCTCCTCCGCGATTCCCTTTTCTGCGGCGTGGGGTACGGTCACTATGATCTGGAACGCCTCCTCTATACGATCACACTTCTTCCAGGTCCGGAGGGGCCGAGAATCGGGGTACTGGACGGTGGAATTCACGCCCTGGAGGCCTTTGTCCTGGCACGGTACTACATGTTCACCCAGGTTTACTTCGATGCGACCAGCAAGATCATTGAAAAACACCTGGAACAGTTTTTTTCAACACGCAGCTTTCAATGGCCGATGGAACCGTCACGGTTTATCGAAACCGATGACACCGATATACTCTCTCAGCTGCGCGCCTCATCCACCGATCCCCATGCCCGAAGGGTCCTTCAGCGGAATCACTATCCCATCACGTACGAAACCGATGAGCATCTCGATGAAGTTCAGGAGCAGAGATTTGTTTCCATTCTTTCCTCCGTACAGGAAGCCCTTCCGGCCGGCTCTCTCTTCTGCTCCAATGCCACCAAGGATCCTCATCACTTCTCCCAGGCCAAGGTCATGGTCCTGCGGTGGGACGGATCTCTTCAGGACGTGACGGAACGCTCGTCCTTCATCGGACAGCTGAAACGAATTAACCAGTACCGGATTTATGCCAGAGAGGATCTTCGCGAGGACATCCAGCATCGATTCATGACGGCATTGAAAGATGGCGTCTGAGCAGATTTTCAATCTGCGCATTTGAAAAGGGTTTTGCCAGAATCTCTTCCACACCACTCTGGTAGCAGGCCGCCATATCCTTTTGACCGATGTGGGAGGTGACGATAATCACCGGTATGGAGGTACACGATGGATCCTGCTTGAGAAGCCGGGTACACTCCGCACCCGTCATTTCGGGCATTTCAAGATCAAGGATGACCAGATCCGGTTTCTCCGACCAGGTTCGCTGAATCGCCTCGGCCCCATTTTCCGCCGTGATGACGGTTACACCCATCGATGTGATGAGGTCCCGGTAGAGTGACAGGAATTCCTTCGAATCGTCGGCGACAAGGATTTTGGCCATGGGCAAAGTATATCAAGATTCTTCCGGCCGCGCACCGGGCTCGAGACAGGAAAGTAAAACGGGGCCGCATCTCTGCGGCCCCGATAATGGTTATAAAAGAATGGATCAGTTGACAGGTTCTTCGGCTTTTTCCTCTTCTTCAGGCTCTTCTTCAGGTGAGGATTCTTCCGCAGCTACTTCTTCCTCTTCCGCCTCAGCTTCGAGCTCTTCCGCACTCTCTTCCGGCTCGTCCTCCGCAGTACCCTCGGCCTCATAGGCCGCACCCTCGTCTGCGTAAGCCGATTCGAGCTGGTTCAAACCATCCAGAACCGATGTCGCCATGGCGCCCACGAAGAGACGAATGGCACGAATCGCGTCGTCATTTCCAGGAATGACCACATCGACGAGTTCAGGATCACAGTTGGTGTCCACGACCGCAATGACGGGGATGCCGAGCTTGCGGGCTTCCAGAACCGCGATTCGTTCCTTTTCGGGATCGATAATGAAGAGAGCATCGGGAAGCTCTTCCATATCCCGGATCCCCTTCAGGTTCTTTTCCAGTTTCTTCTTCTCGCGGTCCAGACCGATCCGTTCCTTCTTGGTGTAGTGGCGGAGAGTCTCTTCATCCTGGAGAATTTTGTCAAGCTCTTTATAACGATCGATACTCCGGCGAATCGTCTTAAAATTGGTGAGCGTGCCCCCGAGCCAGCGGTTGTTCACATAGTACATTCCACAGCGTTCGGCTTCTTCGGCAACGGCTTCCTGGGCCTGACGCTTCGTACCGACAAAGAGGATTTTCCCGCCTTCGGCCACGATTTCACGGATGAAAGCTGCAGCCTGCTGAAAGAGCGCCAGGGTCTTCTGGAGATCAATGATATAAATCCCGTTGCGCTTTCCAAAGATATAGGGGCGCATCTTGGGATTCCATCTGCGGGTCTGATGACCAAAGTGAACGCCCGCCTCCAGCAGATTCTTCATGTTGAGTTCGGTTGACAAGCGATCCTCCTAGCGCTTTGAGAATTGGAACCGGGCGCGAGCTTTACGCTGCCCGTATTTCTTTCGTTCCACTTCGCGGGGATCTCGAGTGAGAAATCCTGCGGTTTTTAGTTTCTTTCTGAATTCGGGGTTGTACTGCAGGAGGGCCCGGGCAACACCATGGCGCGTCGCTCCGGCCTGTCCGGCGACACCGCCACCGGCCACATTGACCAGAATGTCGAACTTGCCCTGCACTTCCACGGCATTCAGAGGCTGCTGAACCATGTACTGAAGACGGTCCGTCGGAAAATATTCCGCGACCGGCTTCCTGTTGACCATAACCTTACCTTCACCGGGTCGGATGTAGACGCGGGCCGTTGCCCGTTTCCTTCGACCCGTTCCGTAATACTGAATGAGTGCCACCGGTTCCTCCTCTACTTGTCCAGCGTCAGGGGCTCAGGATTCTGGGCCTCGTGGGGATGTGCAGATCCTTTATAGACTTTCAGTTTTTTTAGGATCTTGGCGCGAAGACGATTTCTTGGAAGCATCCCCTTGATCGCATTTTCGATGATGCGCTCGGGGTGCTTTTCCATTAGTTCGCTTGCGGTCTGCTCCTTGAAGCCACCCGGATAACCGGAGTGACTCTGGTAGAGCTTGTCGTTGAGCTTGTTTCCCGTCAGCTTGACCTTTTCCGCATTGATTACGACGACGAAGTCACCCATATCTACATTAGGCGCATAGCCCGGTTCGTCCTTTCCGCGAAGGATCGTTGCAATCCGGGTTGCCATGCGGCCCAGTACCTGACCGTCCGCATCGACGAGAAACCACTTCCGTTGAATGTCCGCCTCTTTCGGCGCATAAGTCTTCATTTTCACCTCAAACGTAGAACTATCCTGAGGAATTTTTGGAAAGCCCTAACATACACCATCTGCATGAAGTTGTCAAGTTTACAAGGCAACCTCGAGTCATTACGATGACGTCCGGACAGGGATTTTCACCCGGGATTGAAACACTTTTCACCGACTTACCGGCCGCTCCCGTCGAAATTTTTCCGGGCTTGCCGTACAGAAGAACGATTGTGTCCCCCAGGACTGTTCCCATCCAAAATACATTTGAAATCTGGGATAATAGGAGTCCCGTGGCCATATTGATCAATCCTGATACCGGCATTCTTACCCTCAGTGTGGGTGATCTTCTCCAGGAGGAAATTACCTTCAAGATCGGATTTTCAGGTGCGATGAGCCTGCGCAGGATGTGGGTCGGGCAGGGAATTCACCAGGTCTATCAGGAAGAGTGCATGGGACGCATTCCCTCCTATCGCCGGGAGGTCCCCATCATGTATACCTTTCAGGCAGCCGGCCTTACCGTAATCCTTCAGGGGAGGATCGACGGGCTCTTCGTTGACTCTGACGGAGTTACGATCCTGGAGGAGGTCAAGTCACTCCATTTCGGGCGGGACCTCGACCGAGTCTACCGGGGAGCCCTGGGCGAAGTCTATCGGCGTCAGGTGGCCCTATACGGGTGGATGTGGAGCCGGGTGAAGGGGGATCCCGTTGCGTGCCGGCTCGTCCTTGTGGATATCACAACGGGGGAACGCAGAATCGAAGAGGTTCGTCCCGATTTCGATCAGGTCGCATCCTTCGTCCGGGGTCGAATCGTTCGCCTGGTTCGGACCTGGGAGAAGGCAAAACGGGAGCGGGACCGTAAAAGCCGGGCATCAGAATCCATTTCATTTCCCCATCCGACCTTTCGCCCATATCAGGAATCGATGACCCGGAATGTCCGGACTGCCCTGGAGGAAGGCCGCCACCTTCTGATCGAAGCCCCTACAGGTATTGGAAAGACGGCGGCAGCGATCCATCCTACCGTGGTCTTTGCGCTGAAACAGGGCTTGAAAGTCTTTTTCCTCACCGCCAAAACCCTTCAGCAGGACATGGCGGTCCAGACCCTTAAGGCCATGAACCGGGAGGGATCCTTCCGAAGCCTTCGCCTTCGGGCAAAGGCACGGATGTGCGCCAACTCAGAGATCATCTGCCACGAAGACTTCTGCCCGTACGCGAGGAACTACGCAGAAAAGGTCCATACCCATGGAACCGTGGATAAGCTCCTTGCGGCCTTCTCCCACCTCGATCCGGACACCATTTATTCCGCTGCGGTATCCGACGAAGTCTGCCCCTTTGAAATTTCCCTCGACCTGACCAAGCATACCGATGCAATTGTCTGCGACTATAACTATATTTTTGAACCGAGTGTTTCCCTGAAGGACACGAGGGAAGGCCTTGGCCTCACTGACACGGTTGTCATTGTGGACGAAGCGCACAACCTGGTGGACCGGAGCCGGGAATACTACTCCCCTTCGATAAGCAGCACCCTGATTCGACAGGCATCGGCGTTCCTGACCTTCATGGCGTCGGACATCGCGGAAATTCTTCGCGGTATCCTCCAATCCCTTGAGGAGAAACTTACGGCCTGGGCCAATCACCAGTTCGATCCGGGTGAGACCGAAAAGCCGTGCGGTCCTCCCGATATCGATCTTCCGGAGTACCTCCTGCAGATCGAAGGACAGATTCTCGAGTACATCACTGAAGTCCATGAACGGGGAACGAGAAGGGGCGAAGATCCTCTCCTTGAACTCTACTTCCGCCTTTCCCGGATGGTCATGCTCCATCGTGAGGATTACGAAGAGTTTACCTGGACTCTTCGTCGGACTGGAGATTCGGTGGAACTGAAGCTCTTTTGCCTCGACGCCTCCCGGTTCCTCGGGGCAATCGTGGACCAGACCTGGAGCACCGTGGCCATGTCGGCCACCCTTCAGCCCTTCGAATTTTACGAGTCCCTGATCGGGTTTGCCCATGACCGGACAGATCGAGAAGCGTACCCCAGTCCCTTTCCCCGGGAAAACCGCCTGATCCTTGTCGTTCCTACGCTCAATACGACCTATCGGCACCGAACCCGCTCGATCGGGAAGCTTGTCACCCTGCTGCATGATATGGCCGGCCGGGTGAAGGGTAATTCCCTCATCCTTCTCCCTTCTTACGCGTACCTCGACATGGTACGGGGCAACTGGCCCTCAGGTGGAAACCGTCTCCTCGTTCAGAAGGCAGAGATGGCACCCGATGCAAGGGAGGACATCATCCGTGAACTCCGTGCCGTGAAGGAACCCCTCGTCCTCCTTGCGGTAGCGGGCGGGATCTATGCGGAGGGAATCGACTATCCCGGGGAGATGCTCCGCGGTGTTTTCATCGTTTCTCCCTCCCTTCCCCAGGTCGGCCTGGAACAGAACCTGTTGAAGGAACACTATGAAAGGCGGTACGAACGCGGGTTTTCTTACGCCTATCTGATCCCCGGCATGCGGCGAGTCATTCAGGCTGCGGGCCGGCTGATTCGGAGTGAGGAGGATCGGGGCGTAATTGCCCTGATCTGCGAACGCTTCACCGACTCCCGCTACACCCGATTCTTTCCCGAATACTGGTACGAATCCTCTCCCGATGAACTTGTCGAAGAGAACCCGATCACGACGATGGAAACCTTCTTTGGAGAATCCCATGAAACCTGAGACCCCCCTTCTCACCGTAGACGGCATCGTTCTTGACGGAAAACGGATTGTACTGATCCGCCGCCTTCACCCTCCCTTCGAAGGGCAGTGGGCCCTGCCCGGGGGATTCGTGGAGATCGGGGAGACCGTGGAGGAAGCCTGCGTCCGGGAAATACGGGAGGAAACGGGCCTGGACGTGGACATCGTCCGTCTCCTGGGCGTCTATTCCGATCCCGGGAGGGACCCGCGAGGCCACACGGTCTCTGTCGTCTTCCTCTGCTATCCCTCCGGCGGGGAGCTTCGCGGGGCCGACGATGCCGCCGAGGCCCGCTGGTTCACCCTCCCGGTCACCGACCCCCTCGCCTTCGACCACGAAAAAATCCTGGAGGACCTGAATAGAATTCTCAAAGGATAGGCATACGATTAATAGATTTAATGAATTTTGTGGATTTTATGGATTGTAAAAGAGAAAGAAGAGGGTAGAAAGTAGACCATGGACCGTAGTAGGAAATCGTCAGGGCGTCATAATAATATTGTTTTGCCTGTTCAAGACTGAAAATATTATCCATCTCAGGGCTCCCCAGCACGGCCCATTGATACGCTTTTGTGCCAGGCTCACGTTTGACAGTTCATTGGGGGTGACACCCCGAAAGTGCAATAACCACGG